>NZ_CEZBFX010000090.1:0-20041 GCF_982964205.1 Roseofilum sp.
TAGGAGGAAAAGGATCATTTTTGACCCAAATCTCCCTAGATTCAGAAGCAACAGATGGACAACAGAGTTCGGAACAGCAATCGGAAGTATTACAACAACTTTATCAAGCACCAGAAAGCGAACGGCTCGAAATCCTGATCGAGCATCTGCAAAATGATGTCGCTAAAATTATCGGATTCTCAAAATCTAAACTTCCCGATCCTGAGTTAGGCTTCTTTAAGATGGGAATGGATTCTTTGATGGCGGTTGAGCTAAGAAATGTGTTGAGTTCTACGTTTGGGTCTTCGATTAGCACAGCCACGTTGTTTGAAAAGTCTAATATTAAAGACTTAGCGGAATATTTGATCGAAGAAATTTGCCCAGAAGAACAAGACGAAGCAGGGGGTGCTGAAGAGAGTGAAACGATAAGTCCTCCCCAGAAGATAGAAACGCAATTTGAAGGAGAGCTAGATAGCGCGATCGCGTCAGAATTAGAAGAAATTCAAGCGTTACTGAAGGAGGAAGACTAAAATGAGCGATGCTTCCCCAACAAAGCAACCAAACGTCTTATCCAAAGAAGTCTTGCAAACCCTGAAGGACATGCGGGGTAAGCTTGAAGCCGTCAATAAAGCCAAAACCGAACCGATCGCCATTGTGGGAATGGCCTGCCGATTTCCTGGAGGAGCCACTGATCCCTCAAAATATTGGAATTTATTGCATGATGGCATAGATGCTATCACCCCCGTTCCTGGCGATCGCTGGGATGTCAGTGCTTATTACGATCCCGATCCAGAAGTCCCAGGGAAAACTTATACCAAAGAAGGGGGCTTTATTGAGCAAGTTGACCAGTTCGATCCCTTATTTTTTGGCATTGCTCCCAGAGAAGCAGTGAATTTAGACCCTCAGTACAGATTACTTTTAGAGGTAACCTGGGAAGCCCTAGAAAATTCTGGGCAAACCTGGACAAACCTGAAGAATAGTCAGACCAGTGTCTTCATGGGTATCTCCACCGATGACTATTCTTCCGTCATTTTCAACGAAGCCAAAAGTTACCCGACTCTGGGAAGTAATAGAAGTATTG
Source organism: Roseofilum sp. (assembly GCF_982964205.1). Taxonomy (NCBI): domain Bacteria; kingdom Bacillati; phylum Cyanobacteriota; class Cyanophyceae; order Desertifilales; family Desertifilaceae; genus Roseofilum; species Roseofilum sp. Next base: position 1,061 of record NZ_CEZBFX010000090.1, read on the forward strand.
GAGTCGGTCGTATTTCTCATCTCTTGGGTTTGCAAGGGTCTAATATACAGGTCGATACAGCTTGTTCAAGTTCTTTAGTGGCTGCCCATCTTGCCTGTCAGAGTTTGCGCTCAGGAGAATCCAACTTAGCCTTAGTCGGTGGAGTGAATTTAATCTTATCGCCCTTCAGCACGATTGGTCGTTGCCAACTGAGGGCACTATCCCCGGATGGTCGTTGCAAAACATTTGATGCTGCTGCTAATGGTTATGGTCAAGGAGAAGGATGTGGTGTCCTGGTTTTGAAACGCTTGTCTGATGCCATCAGTGATGGGGATCTGATTTCAGCCGTGATTCGAGGTTCTGCGGTTAATCATGATGGGCCCAGTAGTGGGATGACAGTTCCTAATAGAATGGCTCAAAAACAGGTGATTCAACAAGCTTTGAGCAATGCAAAATTAGAAGCTCATCAAATTAGCTATTTGGAGGCTCACGGGACAGGAACATCTTTAGGAGACCCCATTGAGATAGAAGCTCTGGCAGAAGTATACAGCAAAAATCGTCCGGCAGATTCCCCTCTAATTGTGGGATCGGTCAAGACAAATCTTGGGCATTTGGAAGCAGCAGCCGGTGTATCGTCCTTGATGAAGGTGATTTTAGCCCTTCAGCATCAGGAAATTCCGCCTCATTTGCATTTAAAAGAACCGAATCCCCATGTAGATTGGGATAAATTACCCATAAAAATTCCGACTTCATTAATGTCGTGGTCTGATGAGGGAAAACCCAGAATAGCAGGAGTGAGTTCCTTTGGCATGGGTGGGACTAATGCTCATATTCTTTTAGAAGAAGCACCAAGAGAAGGCAATAGGCACACTTCGACTGCGCTCAGTGACCAAGGCAACAGACAAGATGAGTTAAAACGTCCTGTTCATCTCTTGACACTCTCTGCTAAAACCGAACAAGCTTTAGAAGATTTAGTCAGTCGTTATCAAACGTATTTAGAAACCGATCCTGATGTGGCAATAGCAGAGATCTGTTACACGGCGAATACGGGAAGGAAACATTTTCAGCATCGACTAGCCGTGATAGCTTCTGACCCAAAGGAATTAGCAGAAAAGCTACTTGATTGGAAAAGAGGACAGGAAGTCGTTGGCCTCTCTTGTGGAGAATTCGATCGCGGTAGCGCAAGTTCTAAAATAGCGTTCCTATTCACCGGCCAAGGTTCCCAGTATGTGAATATGGGTAAGCAATTGTATGAAACTGTGCCAACTTTTCGTCAAGCTTTAGATCGATGCGACCAAATTTTACAGCCCTATTTAGACTATCCGTTATTAGAAGTTCTTTACCCGAAAGAAGACCAAAAGTCAAGCTCTAGTTTATTAGACCAAACCGCTTATACCCAACCGGCTTTATTTGCCATTGAATATGCTTTGTTCAAGTTATGGGAATCTTGGGGAATTAAACCCAATGTAGTCATGGGTCACAGTGTAGGAGAATATGTGGCCGCAACGGTGGCAGGAGTGTTCAGTTTAGAAGAAGGTCTGAAATTAATCGCCATGCGGGGACGGTTGATGCAACAGTTACCCTCGGGTGGAGAGATGGTGGCAGCGATGGCATCAAAATCGGTGGTGCAAGAGGCGATCGCAGAATATAGCGCCCAAGTAGCCATAGCCGCGATTAATGGGCCGGAAAGTACGGTAATTTCTGGAGAGAGTGCGGCGATCGCAACCCTTTGTCGTAAGTTAAAAGCAATGGGCGTTAAAACCAAGCATCTACAGGTATCCCATGCTTTTCATTCACCCCTGATGGAGCCAATGTTAGCCGATTTTGCAGCAGTCGCTCGGGAAGTCACCTATCGTCAACCGAAAATAAAGTTCGTATCCAATACAACGGGGCAAAAGGCAGGAAATGAAGTCACTAAAGCAGAATACTGGGTCAATCATATCCGACAACCCGTACAGTTTTATCAAAGTATAAAAACGTTGCACGAGCAAGGAAATGAACTGTTCTTGGAAATAGGGCCAAAACCCATTTTGCTCGGCATGGGGTCTCGCTGTCTACTAGAAAGTATAGGAGTATGGTTGCCATCATTACGTCCTGGTGTACAAGAATGGCAACAAATGCTATCCAGCTTAGGACAATTGTATGTCAAAGGAATAACCGTGAATTGGTCGGGTTTCGACCAAGATTTTACTCACAAAAAAGTAGCATTGCCCACCTATCCATTCCAGCGACAACGCTGCTGGGTAGAAATAAATAAACAGAAGGAACCTCAAACGTCAGGGAATATTGCTGAGACTTCAATTGTTAAACTCCTCACTCAAGGAAAAACAGAGGCGATCGCTCAACAACTCGAAAGAACCGTAAACTTTTCACCAGAACAGCTTAAACTTTTACCCGAACTCTTAGATGTATTAGCTCAACAACATCAGGAACAACTAGCCGCAGTAACCGTCAGAGATTGGTTCTATGAAATTCAATGGAAACCTTTAGCTCAAACTAACACCAACACAAACCTTCAACCCAGTCATTGGTTGATTTTTGCCGATACCACAGGCGTAGCCGAAAAATTCGCCCAAAAACTACAACAACAGGGTCATCAATACAGCTTAGTTTACCGAAGCAAAAGCTATCACCAACCAGAAGCAGGAAAATACCAGCTCAATCCTTCCATTCCCGAAGAATTTGACCAACTCTATCAAGACATTCAAGAGCGGAATCAACTGCCCTTATCAAAGTTCATTCATTTGTGGAGTTTAGACACTCCAGAATCCAAAGATTTAACCCCTAACATATTAGAAGAAACCCAATTATGGGGATGTGGCAGCGTGATGCACCTGGTACAAACCCTACTCAAAAACACCAGCACTCCCCAGCTCTGGCTAGTAACTCGTGGCTCACAGTCCGTATTATCGAAAGACAATCAGATCCCCGGATTAGCAACATCACCCCTATGGGGATTAGGTCGAGTCGTGTCGATAGAGAATCCCCAATTATGGGGAGGATTAGTGGATTTAGACCCCCAAGCTCCAGCAGAAGACGAAATAGAAAGGCTGTGGCAATTATTAGCGAATGAACCAGAAGAAGATCATCTCGCCTTACGGGGAGAAAAGACCTATGTTGCTCGTCTCGTAAACCAAAAACCTCCAGAATTTTCTCAACCCCTATCCTTATTATCAGAGGGGAGTTACTTAATAACAGGAGGATTAGGAGCTTTAGGGCGATATACCGCCCAATGGTTAGTAGAAAAGGGAGCTAAAAATATAGTTTTAACTGGCCGCCGCCCGCCTTCAGAAAACGTCCAAGAAACCATAGAAAAATTAGAACAAAAAGGATGTCAAGTTAAAGTATTGTTAGGGGATGTTTCTCTGGAAGAAGAGATTGCCAAAATCCTAGAAGAAATTCAGACCTCAATGCCAAGACTCAAAGGAATCATTCATGCAGCAGGAGTGCTAGATGATGGAATCCTACAACAGATGGATTGGGAACGTTTTACTAAAGTCATGTCACCCAAAGTTATAGGAACTTGGAACTTACATCGATTAACTCAAAATCTGCCCTTAGATTTCTTTGTTTGTTTCTCGTCAATAGCATCTTTAATGGGTTCCCCCGGTCAAGGAAATTATGCAGCAGCCAATGCCTTTATGGATACTTTAGCTAGTTATCGTCGGAGCATAGGATTATCAGGACTCGCGATTAATTGGGGAGCCTGGGCATCTGAAGGAATGGCGGCTCGTTTAGCAGTGGAATATCAAAACCGAATTCAAAGCAGTGGCATCAGTGAGATTAGCCCAAAAGAAGGAATGTATGCCTTGGACATACTGTTAGGGAATCAATCTTCTATAGATCGCGTAGGCGTAATCCCCATACAGTGGTCGGTATTAGCAGAGCATTGGAGTGGGATTCAAAATAGTTCGTTACTACGAGAATTATTACAGAAAGAGGAATGGGGAGAACAGGATACACTAAAGCAAAACGTCAAAGCCAATATTTTAGCCAAGTTAGAGGCAGCATCACCAGAGGAGCGTCAAGAAATTTTAATTGAACACATTCGAGGGCAAGTGGTTCAGGTGCTAGGTTTAAGTTCATCCCAGTTACCAGAAATGAATGTAGGATTTATGGAAATGGGCATGGATTCTTTAATGGCAGTGGAATTAAAAAATCGACTGCAAAATCAACTGGAAACCCATTTACCTGAGACCATAGCTATGGAATATCCAACGGTTGCAAAATTGTCCTTATATGTAGAAGAGTTAATGGAATGGCAGGCAAAAGAACAGGAGAAAGTTTCTGGTGGACAGAGTCAAAGGGAGGAATCGGAAGAGGATCTATTTCCAAATCTTGAAGAGATTTCAGAAGAGGATTTTGAAGCCCTAGCCGCTCAACAACTCGAAACCCTAAAAAATATGCTCTAAAGTTAACCCTATACGTTAAGGCTAAAATTTTATGGAACCGACTACGAAAAAAGAGCAACTCTCATTATCCAAGCAGATGTTTTTAGCTTTAAAACAAGCTGAAGCTAAATTGGAGAGGATGGAGCGCTCAAAAAGTGAAGCGATCGCGATCGTTGGTATCGGTTGTCGGTTTCCAGGCAATGCCAACACGCCAGAAAGCTTCTGGGAATTATTATCGAATGGGAAAGACTCGGTTAGAGAGATTCCCTTAGAACGTTGGGATATAGAGTCTTACTACGACCCCAACCCTGATGCTCCAGGGAAAATGTATATTCGGCACGCAGCATTAGTGGAGCAGGTCGATCGCTTCGATCCGCAGTTTTTTGGTATTTCTGGTAAAGAAGCACACAGCCTTGACCCACAGCAACGTTTTATTTTAGAAGTAACTTGGGAAGCGTTAGAAAGAGCGGGTATTAATCCCCAGGAATTAGAAAATACTCAGACCGGAGTCTTTCTGGGTATTGGTCAAAATGATTATGCGAATTTGGGTTTGAGCCAAGTTGAAACTATTAGCCCTTACGATGCAACCGGAAATGGGTTTTGTTTTGCAGCCGGGAGGTTATCTTACTTTTTAGGATTGCAAGGCCCATCCATGGCAATAGATACCGCTTGTTCATCCTCTTTGGTCGCTATACATGAAGCTTGTCAGAGTCTACGTCAGGGTGAGTCTAATCTAGCTTTAGCTGGAGGAGTTCAACTCATTCTTGCTCCTCAAGTCACTACTGCACTCTCAAAATTAAAGGCTCTATCACCCGATGGCAAGTGTAAAACTTTTGATGCTGCTGCTGATGGTTATGGTCGGGGAGAGGGATGTGGCATCGTGGTACTGAAGCGTTTGTCAGATGCACTCAAGGATGGGGATAATATCCAGGCAGTTATTCGGGGTTCTGCTGTTAATCATGATGGGCCGAGTAGTGGACTGACTGTGCCGAATAAACTCGCTCAGGAAAAACTGATTCAGCAAGCTCTCAAAGCAGCCAAACTAGAACCGGATCGAGTGAGTTATGTGGAAGCTCACGGTACGGGAACTTCTCTGGGAGATCCGATGGAAGTGAGAGCTTTATCTAGCGTGTTTGGGCTGGGGCGCGATCGCCAAAATCCATTACATATCGCTTCAGTGAAAACCAATATTGGTCATCTAGAAGCTGCTGCTGGAATTGCCGGTGCAATCAAGGTAGTTTTGCAACTGCAACATCAAAAAATTGCCCCTAATCTGCATTTTACTAATCCTAGTCCCTATATTGATTGGGAGAATATACCTTTAAAAGTCCCAACTCAACTCACCCCTTGGCTCTCATCAGAGGAGAAAAGAGTGGCAGGAGTAAGTTCTTTTGCGATTAGCGGCACAAATGCTCATATTATTTTAGAAGAAGCACCCAAAGAAGGCAACAGCCACACTTCGACTCCGCTCAGTGACCAAGGCAACAGTGAAGATGACTTGAAATGTTCTGTTCATCTCTTAACGCTCTCAGCAAAAACAGAACAAGCCTTAGAAGATTTAGTCAGTCGTTATCAAAACTATTTAGAAAATCATTCAGAGTTATCCCTAGCAGATATATGCTATACGGCTAATGCAGGCAGAGCGCATTTTAATCATCGACTCGGTGTTATTGCTTCTGAGCAAAAGGAATTAATCAAAAAACTGGTGGACTGGAAAACGAAGAAGGAAGTCGTTGGCGTATTTTCTGGACAACTTGATGGAAGTAGCCAAAATCCAAAAATAGCTTTCCTCTTCACAGGTCAAGGTTCCCAATATGTGAATATGGGAAGGCAACTCTATGAAACTCAGCCCAGTTTCCGTCAAGCTTTAGATCGATGCGACCAAATTTTACAAGCTTATCTAGAAGTCCCTCTATTAGAGGTTCTATACCCTAAAGATGCACAAAACTCAAGTCTCTTAGACCAAACCGCTTATACTCAACCAGCTTTGTTTTCCATAGAATACGCCCTCGCTAAGTTATGGGAATCTTGGGGGATTAAACCCAATGTGGCGATGGGTCATAGTGTGGGCGAATATGTAGCAGCAACTGTAGCAGGAGTTTTCAGTTTAGAAGAGGGTTTGAAATTAATTGCCATGCGGGGGAGGTTGATGCAGCAGTTACCTCCGGGTGGTGAAATGGTGTCTTTGTTAGCATCAGAATCTCAAGTTAGAGAAGCTATAGGCGAGTCTAATTTCCAGGTAACAATTGCAGCTATAAATGGGCCGGAGAGTATAGTGATTTCCGGGGAGAGTGGGGCGATCGCAACCCTTTGCAGCAAATTAGAATCACAAGGCGTTAAAACCAAGCCTTTACAAGTCTCCCATGCTTTTCATTCCCCATTGATGGAGCCAATGTTGGCAGAGTTTGAAGCAATTGCTCAGGAAGTCACCTATAGTCAGCCTCGGATACCCATCATATCAAATGTAACGGGTCAAAAAGTCGGTTCAGACATGACGACTGCTCAATATTGGATCAATCATGTCCGACAACCCGTGAAATTTGCCCAGAGTATGGAAACTCTAAATGAGCAAGGATATGAATTATTCCTAGAAATTGGGCCAAAGCCCATATTGTTAGGAATGGGAAGGCAATGTTTACCAGAAGATGTAGGAGTATGGTTACCCTCCCTACGTCCTGGAGTGGATGAATGGCAACAGATGCTCTCTAGTTTAGGGCAGTTGTATGTACAGGGCGCTAAAGTAGACTGGTCAGGGTTTAACCGAGATTATGACTATCAGAAAGTCATCTTGCCAACTTATCCATTTCAGAGGGAAAGGTATTGGGTAGAAACTGGAAAGTCTCAAGCCATTTCTACAATCAAACTCCATCCTCTAATTGATCGAAAGTTTCAATCTCCGTTATCAAAAGATATCTTTTTTGAGTCTGAGTTTAGCACCCATGCTCTACCCTTTTTAGCAGACCACCGAATATATGAAAAAGTGGTAGTTCCTGGTGCCAGTCACATTTCCCTATTGTTAGCAAGTGCCTCTCTAACCTTTTCTGCAACCGGATGTCAACTGGAAGATATTCTGTTTCCCCAAGCCTTAGCCATTCCTGAACAAGGAATGCGTAATGTTCAGGTAGCTCTTACTCCACAGAATAACTCCTATTCATTTCAAGTCATTAGTTTTGATAGCTCTTCTAATGATGGTAGTTCTTGGGCTGTTCATGCTACAGGAAAGATTTCTCCTACAATGGAGCGCAAGCAGCAATCGAGAGAAACCATCGAAGCCATTCAATCTCGTTGTAGTCAAAAAATTGAAAGCACAGAAATTTACCAAAGTCTCTGGGATAGACAAGTCCAATTACGGAAAAGCTTTAGATGGATAGACCAAGTATGGTTAGGAGAGGGAGAAATTCTGTGTCAAATGAAAGTACCTGAGACAATCTTAGATGCTCTCAAGTATCAAATCCATCCTGCCTTAATTGACTCCTGCTTTCAGTCAGTAGCTGCGCTTAACATCAGTCTTTCTGGGGACAAAAATGAAACTTTTGTTCCCTTCAGTACAAAGAAGTTTACTTTTTATCAGCAACCTGAGAGTGATTTGCTTTGGTGCTATACCCGTGGATTGAAAGAAGGAGCATCAGAGGAAAAAATTCTGAAAGCAGAGATACAATTATTTGACCAAAGTGGGGAATTAGTGGCTGAGGTTAATGGTTTTGAGGGTAAGAAAGCGAATCCTCAAACCTTGCTGATGACTCTGGATGCAGATTTAAGTGATTGGTTTTACGAAATCAACTGGCAAGCTCAACCCTTAACCAAAACTGCAAAAGAAAATGTCTCCGGTAAATGGTTAGTATTTGCCCTTACTGATGAATGGGTAGACTCAATCGGTAAGGAGTTACAACAGAGGGGAGGTGATTATATTTGGGTATCCCCAGGTACGGTTCCCGAAAAATCAGAATATCAGCAGTTAGATGCTCAACATTATCAAATTAATCCCACGGTTGCTGAACACTTCTCCAAACTGCTCCAAGATCATTCTGATATTCAGGGTATTGTCCACTTATGGGGGATCAATGAAGCTGAGGATTTATCAATAGCTCAAAAACTGGGTTGTGTAACAGCACTACATTTAGTGCAAGCCTTAATTAAAGCTGGATTGACTAAAGTAATGCCGATGTGGTTAGTGACTCAAGGGACTCAGAGTATCTTGGATGAAGCAGAAGTGGTACAACCCCAACAAGGAAGTTTATGGGGACTAGGGCGTGTTATGAGTCTAGAACACCCAGAATTAAGGTGTGGACGAATAGACTTAGACCCCAAATCTAATTTTGCCGAAATGCTCCCCAGTTTGGTAGATGAAGTATTTTCTCAAAATAATGAAGATCAAATAGCAATTCGTCAGGGCGTTCGTTATGTAGCCCGATTAATCCGACAACAAAAACCGCAAATTAGCTCAGCAGAAAACTTAGGATTAGAAAGTCAACCGGTGGAATTGAAGTTGTCTGAATATGGACTGATAGACAACCTCAACTGGCAGGTTATGCAGCGCCGTCCTCCACAAGCCAATGAAGTAGAAATTGAAGTCAAAGCTGCCGGTTTAAACTTCCGAGATGTACTGAATTCCTTGGGTTTACTGAAAGACTATTATGCTCAGGTATTGGGGATTACTGACGTAGCTCAACTGAACTTTGGCTTAGAATGTGTAGGCTCTATTGCATCTGTCGGAGAAAATGTCTCTGAGTGGCAGGTGGGAGACGAAGTGATGGCTATAGTTCACAATGGCTTTAGTAGCTTTGTTACGACTTCTGCTGAGTTAGTGATGGCTAAACCGAAAAATCTGAGCTTTACGGAAGCCGCCACTTTACCCTTGACTTTTGCTACAGCTTACTATGGATTACAACACTTAGCTAAAATTCAGCCAGGAGATAAGGTATTAATTCATGCTGCGGCTGGAGGGGTAGGGCAAGCGGCAGTTCAAATCGCACTGCAAGTAGGAGCGGAAGTCTTTGCTACAGCGAGTCCTCCCAAGTGGGAGTTTCTCAAATCTATGGGTGTCAAGCACATCATGAATTCCCGTACTTTAGAGTTTGCAGATGAAATGATGAGTCTGACTCAGGGAGAAGGTGTAGATATCGTTTTAAATAGTCTCAATGGAGACTTCATCGATCGGAGTTTTGCGGTTTTAGGGAACAAAGGACGATTTGTAGAAATTGGCAAAATCGGAATTTGGGACAAACAAAAGGTAATGGGGACACGGCCAGATGCTGAATACTTGCCTTTTGATATTGGAGTGACGATCCAACAACAACCCGGTTTAATTGCGGAATTTTCAGAAGCATTAAACCAACAATGTTCATCAGGAACACTGAAGCCATTGTCTTATAAAGTATTCCCAAGTACACAAGTGCAAGCGGCTTTCCGATATATGCAACAGGGTAAGCATATCGGAAAAGTGGTCGTTTCTCTGCCAGAAACTGGAGAAGACCAAAAATCGATCAAACCAGACGCAAGTTATCTAATTACAGGAGGTTTAGGGGCTTTAGGTTTGGAAGTCGCCCAATGGATGGTATCCGAAGGAGCCAAGCATATCGTATTAACGGGGCGAAGAAGTCCGAATGAAACGGCACAAAACGCGATCGAGCAGTTAGAAGCAGCAGGAGCATCGGTCAGTGTTTTATTAGGGGATATTTCTACTCAAGAGTCTGTAATGAACATCTTAGAAGAAATATCGACTTCGCTACCTCCACTTAAAGGAGTAATTCATGCTGCTGGGGTGTTGGATGATGGGGTATTACAAAAGATGAGCTGGGAGAAATTTATGAACGTGATGTCTCCCAAGGTGTCAGGAACCTGGTATTTACATGAACTGACTCAGAATTTACCTTTAGATTTCTTTGTGTGTTTCTCGTCAATGGCTTCGATGTTGGGCAATTTTGGCCAAGGCAATTATGCTGCGGCGAATGGTTTTATGGATGCAATCGCTCACTATCGCCAAGGTCAGGGTTTACCCGGATTGAGTATTAACTGGGGAGCCTGGGCAACAGCAGGAATGGCGGCTCGTTTGGCCAGGGAACATCAAAATCGAATGCACAGTAGCGGGGTAGTGGCAATTAAACCCGAATTAGGAATGCAAGCATTGGGTTCATTGTTGTCAGGATCTCAAAGCCAAGTCGGGGTGTTTCCGGTGAATTGGCAGGAGTTTTTTAGACAGATGCCAGGATTGGCAAAACTCCCATTTTTAGAAGCGTTTACCACAAAATCAGGAGAACCGGATCGGAACTCTCAGATTTTAGAACAGCTCGATCTTGCTTCTGATCGTGAACAAGAAATAGTATTGACCGCTTATCTCCAAACCAAAATTGCTCATATTATGGGGATGACGGTTTCTCAAATAGAGTTACAAAAATCTCTAACTATGATGGGACTTGATTCATTGATGGCTGTGGAATTGCGAAATCAGGTTCAAACTGAGCTTTTAGTCGATATTCCAGCTACCCGATTTATGGAAGGAATTACGATTGAGCTTCTAGCAACTGAGATTCAGCAACAACGGATTAAAACAGATAACCAGCCAAGGATTGAATCGAGTAAGGAAGAGCAACCGGATGAAAATAAAGAGAGTAATTGGATAGAGGTGGAACTATGAACTTAGTGGAGTTTTTACAAGATCTATCTCTCAAAGGGGTCAAGTTATGGTGTGCTGGTGACAAACTGCGTACTGGAGGTTCCCAAGAGGTATTAACCCCTGATGTTATTGCTCAACTGAAGCAGTACAAAACTAAAATTGTGCAGTTATTGCGGGAACAGCCCGATTTATTGCAGGTCTATCCTCTATCTTACGGTCAAAGAGGTCTCAGATTTTTATGGGAACTTGCCCCACAAAGCTATACTTACAATTTGTCATTTGCGGTTCGTATTTATTCTCCGGTAGATCTGGCTATTTTGCAGCAAACTTTTGAGGGATTAAGACACCGCCATCCCATGCTGCAAAGTACGTTCCCAAAATTGGGTCAAGACATGGTTCGACAAGTCCATCACAATCAATCCTTGGATTTCTTGGAGATTGATGCTTCGAGTTGGAATGAGGATGAGTTGTATGCAAACGTTCTTCAAACTCATCGTCAACCCTTCGATCTGGAGACCAAACCCGTCATGCGAATCAGGTGGTTTAGCCACTCGCCACAAGACTCTATCCTGTTGTTGACCATACATCATATTGCTTGGGATGGTTGGTCAATGAGTTCTATTGTCAAAGAGCTACCAGAACTGTACGAAGCTCAACAGACAGGTGTTGAAATATCTCTGCCTTCAATAGATAACTCTTACCAAGATTATGTGAGTTGGCAAAGGGATTTATTAGCTGGAACTGAAGGAGAGCGCCTCTGGAGTTATTGGCAACAAAAACTGGGAGGGGATTTGCCGGTCTTGAATTTACTGACCGATAAACCGCGACCTCCCATACAAACCTATAACGGTGCTGCTTACCCTTTCAATTTGCCTCAAGAACTGACTGAAAACCTGAAAGCACTCGCTCAGGAGGAAGGGGCGACTCTTTATATGGTTCTCTTGGCCGCTTTTCAAATTCTTCTATCTCGTTACACCAGTCAAGAAGATATTTTGGTCGGCTCTCCTACTTTTGGTCGGTCTAAACCTGAGTTTGTTCCGATTGTTGGTTACTTTGTCGATCAAGTTGTGATGAGGGGAAGTCTTTCCGGAAATCCTTGTTTCAAAGACTTCCTGTCTCAGGTGCGCCAAACGGTTATTGAGGCCTTAGCTCATCAAGATTATCCTTTTTCTTTGTTAGTCCAGCGATTAAATGTAGAGCAAGATTCGAGTCGCTCCCCTCTTTTTCAAGCTTACTTTATGCTGCAAAATTTTCAAGGCGCTCAAACGGTACAAAAGCTGTTATCTAGCCGAAAGAAAACTGTAGTCAATTGGGGAAAATGGAACGTAGAGCCGTTTGCATTGGCTCAGTATGAAAGTCTGTTTGATTTGACTTTAGAAATGATTGAGGAAGATTCATCTATGATGGGATTCTTCAAATACAATACAGATCTATTTGATGAGCAAACGATTGTGAGGATGGCTAGCCATTATCAGGCGTTGTTAGCTGGAATTGTTCATCATCCCGAGCAAAATGTGGGGCAACTGCCTTTGTTGCCGGAGGCACAACAGCATCTGTTACTTGAGCAATGGAATAACACGGCTACGGAATATCCACAGGATCGCTGTATTCATCAGTTGTTTGAAGAGCAGGTTAAGCGCACTCCGGATGCTGTGGCAGTGATTTTTGGCGATCGCCGGTTGACTTATCAAGATTTGAATGAACGTGCGAATCAGTTAGCCCATTATCTGCACAGTTTGGACGTAAGAGCAGAAGTGCTGATCGGTTTATGTATCGATCGCTCTATAGAAATGTTAGTGGGACTTTTGGGGATACTGAAGGCTGGAGGCGCTTATGTCCCCATCGATCCGAGTTATCCGCAGCAACGGTTAGCTTATATGTTACAAGATTCCGCTGTGCCGGTCTTGCTAACCACTGAGTTATTGTTAGAGATTATACCAGAACATCAGGCTAAAATGGTCTGCTTGGATCGGGATTGGCCGGCGATCGCATCATATCCTGAGCAAAATCCCACCAGCGCAGTGGCTCCAGAGAATCGAGCTTATGTTATTTATACTTCTGGCTCGACAGGTAAACCTAAAGGAGTTCAAATCTGTCATCAGTCTCTCGTCAATTTCCTCGTATCCATGAACCATTATCTGGAATTGACAAGAGTCGATACGTTTAACGCCATTACAACCATCTCATTTGATATTGCAGCATTAGAACTTTATCTGCCCCTCATCGTAGGCGCATCAGTCGTATTAGTTCCCCGTGAAATTGCCATAGATGGCAACAGGCTCTTACCCCAGTTATTAGAATCTGGAGCCACAGTGATGCAGGCAACCCCTGCTACTTGGAAAATGCTATTAATGGCAGGTTTAGCCAATCACAAGCTGGACGCGAAATTATTGTCTGGAGGTGAAGCTTTACCTGCCCAATTGGCGGATCAACTTCGAGAGATAGCTAAGGAAGTCTGGAATCTTTATGGTCCTACGGAAACGACAATCTGGTCAACCATTTATAAGGTAGGCGATCGGCTAAAGCCAACAGAAGAGAGTTCGGTGATTACACCCATTGGTTGTCCCATTGGTAATACCGAAATTTATATCCTAGACAGTTATCACCAACCTACCCCTATTAGTGTACCGGGGGAACTCCATATCGGTGGAGTCGGTTTGGCTCGTGGCTATCTTAACCGCCCCGAATTAACTCAAGAGAAATTTATTCCTAACCCTTTTGAGGGTTTGCACATTCACAATCAAAGCTCAAGATTGTATAAAACCGGCGATTTAGCTCGATATTTACCGGATGGAACTATTGATTATCTAGGTCGAATAGATAACCAAGTCAAGATTCGAGGGTTCCGTATTGAACTCGGAGAAATTGAATCAACCTTGACTCAGCACCCAGAGGTGCAAGAAGCAGTCGTCATTACCGATCGCGATCGCTTGAGTGACAAGCCCCTGATCGCCTATATTGTTCCCAACTTCCAAGGTCAAGACCCAAATTCTCGTGACTCTATCAATCAAGCTCACCGCGATCGCATATTACAATGGCAACAACTCAGGAATAATATCTATCAACAGACCACCATTGATGGAGCCTCAAATTTCAACCCTCTGATTTGGAGAGATAGTTATACTGGTCAGCCCATCCCTGAACAAGAGATGTCTCAATGGTTAAATTATACCATTGAGCGCATCCTCGATTTCAAACCCGATCGCATCCTAGAGATCGGTTGTGGTACGGGTCTGTTGCTCTTTAAGATTGCTCCCCACACTTCCAACTATTGTGCTACCGATATTTCCGACAAAGCGATTTCTTATATTGAACAGCACTTGGAAACCCTAGAGGGCAATGGGTCTCATGTTAAACTCTACAACCAACCTGCCCATGATTTTCAATCCGTGGAGCAAGAATCCTTCGATGCTGTAATCCTTAACTCAGTTATCCAATATTTTCCCAGTATTGAATACTTAGTAGAAGTATTAGACAATGCAATCAAATTAGTCGAACCTGGGGGTCAAATCTTTATCGGAGATGTGCGAAGTCTACGACTACTAGAAACCTTCCATACTGATATATTATTGAGCCAAGCTGCTGACGATCTAACCCTAGAAGATTTATGGGATCGAGTACAAAAAAAATTAAAAGAAGAAGAGGAATTGGTAATCGATCCAACCTTTTTCCAAGCGCTACAGCAGCATTTACCCCAGATTAGTCAGGTAGAGATTCAACTCAAGCGCGGTCGCACCCATAATGAAATGACCACGTTTCGCTATGATGTGATTCTTCATATAGAAAAGGACGTTTTGTCCTCCAGTAGCAGCCCTCAATTGCTCAATTGGCAACAGGAGCAACTAACCTTACCCTCTATCGAGCACATTTTGGCACAAAAGCAGCCAGAGATGCTGATCGTCAAAAATGTTCCCAATGCACGCCTCCAATTTCCAATCAAGCTCAAGCAACTCTTGACCAGAAAAGATCAATTGATTAAGGTCGGAGAACTCCGAAAAACCTTAGAAAAAAACACTCTAGAAACAGGAATAGATCCTGAAGATTTTTGGAGCTTGAGTGATGAGTTAGATTATCGCATCTACATTACGTGGTCAGATCTTGAGACCCCTGATTGCTATGATGTTATATGTTGGAAAAAATCATCAGCACTAATTGAGAATCGATTCCCGTCCATACCGAGAGAAAAGTGCGAGCCAAAATCTTGGACACTTTACGGCAACAATCCTTTACAACAGAATTTATCTCAGCAGCTCGTTCCTAAACTACGAACTTTTCTGGAAAAGCTTCTACCTCAGTATATGGTTCCCTCAGCTTTTGTACTGTTAGAGTCTCTGCCCTTGACCCCCAACGGCAAAGTAGACCGTAAAAAATTCCCCAGCTCCAAGATAAACAATCGGTCTTATACTGAATATGTCGTCCCTAAATCGGAAATAGAACAACAGATTGCTAAAGTTTGGCAAGATGTGCTTCAACTGGAAAAAGTAGGAATTTATGATAATTTTTTTGAAGTGGGAGGAAATTCCTTGCTATTGATACAAGTAAGTGCTATACTTCAAGAAATATTTAAGACCAAACTCCAAGTCGTCGATCTTTTAAAATATCCAACAATTTATCATTTGAGTCAGTATATCAAAGGTGAAAGTATTAACGACCGTGACTCGAAAGAAGCCCGCAATATTCGTAATACCAACTTAAAAGAAGGAAAAAACATGATGAAACAAAGACTAGAACGGAGACAAAAGCATCGTTCTCGACCTCAATCTAGAGATTAATGCAAGTATTGAATACGCCGTGTTGATGAATAGATTGAAATCAGTAATATAAGTGAGGAGCCAGAAATGAATCTACAAGATGAAGCCAATTCAGTAGACGATCTAAGTATAGCCATTATTGCCCTGTCCGGTCGTTTTCCAAAAGCTCCAGACCTCAATCAATTTTGGCAGAATCTTAAAGATGGCGTTGAGTCTATTTCTTTTTTCTCAGATCAAGAATTACTAAAGTCTGGTATTAAAGCTGAATTGCTCGACGATCCTAACTATGTAAAAGCCCGTGCTATGATGTCAGACATCGATATGTTCGATGCTAATTTCTTTAGCTACAGTCGCAAGGAAGCTGAATACATAGATCCGCAACAACGTTTATTTCTTGAATGTGCTTGGGAAACGATAGAAAGAGGGGGATACAATCCAGAGACCTATGAAGGTTTAATTGGAGTTTATGCTGGTATTGGCATGAACCACTACTTATTAAAGAATCTTTATCCAAACCACGATTCTAATAATCCATCGAACTCTTATCAGTTAATGATCAACAGTGATAAGGATTTCCTGGCCACTCGTGTCGCTTACAAGCTAAATTTAAGAGGGCCTGCAATCAATGTTCAAACAGCTTGTTCAACCTCCTTAGTTGCGGTTCACATGGCTTGTCAAAGTTTGCTTAATGGGGAATGCGATCTTGCTCTTGCTGGTGGTGTCTCCATCCAGGTTCCCCAGAAAGCTGGACACTTATATCGAGAGGGAATGATTTTCTCTCCCGATGGACACTGTCGAGCCTTTGATGCTAAAGCCAAAGGTACAATACCCGGTGATGGTGTGGGCATTATACTTCTTAAGCGGCTGAATGAGGCGATCGCCGATGGAGATTCTATCCAAGCCATAATCAAAGGATCGTCCATTAATAACGATGGCTCCTTAAAAGTTGGCTACACCGCACCTAGCATAGAAGGTCAAGCAGCAGTTATTTCAGAGGCTCATGCTGTTGCCGGAGTAGATCCAGAAACCATCTCATACATAGAAGCTCATGGCACAGGGACAGAGCTGGGAGATCCAGTAGAAATTGCAGCTCTGACCCAGGCTTTTAGGTATAGTACGGAAAAGAAAGGTTTCTGTGCCATTGGTTCCCTAAAAAGCAATATGGGTCATTTAGATGCAGCCGCAGGAGTAGCCGGACTAATCAAAACAGTTTTAGCTCTCAAACATAAAGTACTACCACCAACCCTACATTTTGAACAACCTAACCCTAAAATAGATTTTGCCAATAGTCCACTCTATGTTAATACCACTCTTTCCCAATGGAAAACCAATGGAACTCCTCGTAGAGCAGGAGTTAGTTCCTTTGGCATTGGAGGAACAAACGCTCATGTAATCCTGGAAGAAGCTCCAGAACCCATTAAGAAAGAAAATTCCCCAGAGCGTCCGGTTCATTGTTTAACCCTCTCAGCAAAAACTCCAGAAGCACTGGAACAATTGGTATCTCATTATCAAAATCATCTAGAAACTCATCAGGAATTAGAAATTGCAGACATTTGCTATACGGCAAACACAGGACGTAAACACTTCAATCATCGTCTAGCTACTATTGCAGCAACCCAGCAAGAATTACTAGAAAAAATCAAATCTTACCAACGAAAAGAATACGGAATAGGACAATTTTATGGAGAGTCACTCAATAGTAAGATCGTAAAAATTGCATTTCTATTTACAGGTCAAGGTTCCCAATATATAAACATGGGAAGACAACTGTATGAAAAAGCACGGATTTTCCGTCAAACTTTAGAGCAATGTGACCAAATTCTTCAACCCTATTTGGAAACATCCATATTAGAAATTATTTACCCCAAAGACGCACAAAAATCAAGTCTTTTAGACCAAACAGCTTATACCCAACCTGCCCTATTTGCCTTAGAATACGCCCTCTTCAAATTATGGGATTCATGGGGAATCAAACCCAATGGTGTCATGGGTCACAGCGTCGGGGAATATGTAGCAGCTTGTATTGCCGGAGTATTCAGCCTAGAAGACGGTCTCAAACTAATAGCCATGCGGGGACAGTTAATGCAAAAATTACCCTCCGGTGGTGAGATGGTATCTGTAATGGCATCAGAATCTCAGGTAAAAGAGGCCATAAAAGAATATACTTCTCAAGTGACAATAGCAGCAGTTAACGGACCAGAAAGTATAGTAATTTCTGGTGACAGTGGAGCTATAGCAACTATTTGTGATATCTTCAAAAATCTAGGAATTAAGACCAAACAATTACAGGTATCCCATGCCTTCCATTCACCATTGATGGAACCCATGTTAACACAATTTGAAACAGTGGCTAAAGAGATAACTTATAATGAACCCAAAATACCACTAATCTCAAATGTAACGGGGACTCAAGTAGGTGCAGAAATAACCACTGCTGAATATTGGGTAGGTCATGTGCGTCAACCCGTAAGATTTGCTCAGAGTATGAAAACTCTGGAAGAAAAAGGATATGAAACCTTCCTGGAAATTGGCCCCAAACCCATATTGTTAGGAATGGGAAGGCAATGTGTCAGAGAAAACAGGGGAGAATGGTTGCCCTCATTGCGTCCGAATCAAATCCCTCTCCAGTCTTCCTTAGAAAGAGATAAATCAGAGGATGCTGCGCTTTTGAAAGATGAGTGGCAACAAATGCTATCAAGCTTAGGGCAACTATATGTGAAAGGGGTAACAATAGATTGGTCAGGGTTTGACTCAGACTATAGTCGTCAGAAAGTAGTATTACCGACCTATCCATTCCAATGGCAACGTTATTGGGTGGAAACTCCTGAAAATCAAGATCAGAATCCTACGAATCAAAGTTCAAATTTAGTTCTTAAACTTCTGAGACAAGGAGATACAGCAGGATTAACTCAAGAACTGAAGTTATCTGAAGACTTAACAGAAGATGAACAAAAATTATTACCTAAGTTGTTAGAGACCTTGACTTCTAGGTATCAAAAATATCTTCAAAATCAGGATTATATAGTTGGTGATTTTTATGATGAGTTAACTTCTTATGTTCATGAACAGGCGATTTTGAACTATGTTCCTCTGCCGGGAGTTATTAGAGGATTTTCATGGATTCTATTGTCTCATAAATCCAACACACAAGAAAGATACCAACAATTAGCATTAATAGCCCAGCAAGAGATTAGAAATATAGGTTGGCAGAAAGTTGACTTTTCTGCTTGTCAGAAAGTTCTAGATA
>NZ_CEZBFX010000091.1:0-19972 GCF_982964205.1 Roseofilum sp.
AGCCTTAAACCCTAAGCAATGCAAGCTATTGCTAGAGGGTCTATTGCTAGAGTGCCTAGCGCGAAGCGCTATACTCAAAGCAGCAACACAAACTATTTTCCGTTCTATTGTAATCTAGTTTTTGATTTTGACGGGTTATATCAACCATAATATGGGAATCAAAATCAAACTTAGTAGCACTGAGATGATCGGCGCTTTTTCTATTTTTTGATTGATCATGCCCACAATAATAATGAGCGTAACAATCAATAGAAAAATACCAATATAAACAATCGTTTGACCCTGGTGAGAGACTAGATTTACGGGTTCTGGCAAGGGTTCAGGACTCGGAGACCCAGTGGAGAGATTTAAAATCAAGGGGTTTGGATAATACATCCAGTATGTTTTATTCTGAGTTCAGGTAGAATCATTCTATCATCGAGTCAGAAAAAATTAACCTTTTTTTAATTTGAAACCACCGGTTGAATTTTGTATAATTATTTTCATAATCCTCAGTTCCTTTATTGTAGTTTCTTCAAGGATTTTAGTTACTATGATCAAACTCAAAAAGACGTTAGCGATCGCGATCGGGGTAAGTATCGGATTTACCACTGTAGCGATCGCGGCTAACCCCGATCACGTTACTCGACTACTGAATGGAGGTCGTACCTGTCAAGGATGCGATCTGATTGACGCTGATTTAAGCAACATTACCGGCAGAACCGTTAAAGGCTCTCAACTCAGGCAATCTCGCTTAATGAATGCTAACTTAAGTAACAGTAACTTTGAAGGCGCTTATTTCACTTGTGCTGATTTAAGTAATGCTAATTTACAAGACGGAAAATTTCAATGGTCTAACTTTGTAGATGCTAAATTACAAGGGGTCGATCTGCGAGGTGCAGATTTAAGAAATACCGACTTAACCGGAGCCGATTTTACGGGGGCAATCGTTGATAATCGAATTAAACTCAATGGGGCTAAAATGCCCGATGGGGCAACAATTTATCAAGGAGATCCAGAAACTACAGAACAGATGCGAAAACCCGTCGATCTCAATACATTAGACTTCCAAAGAGCAAGAGAAGAACGGGCAAAACGTCGCTATTGTGAATCAACCAATAACCAGTGATTTCTAACAGGGTATCTTCTCTGAGAAACCCTTTTTCTTTAGGGAACCTAGTTTCTAATTCTCCTCTAGGAATCTACAATATTGCTAGAAATTAATAACTCTTGTGCTGCCTCTAGCATTTGTGGGGCTAATTCTTGTAAATCTTCTCGATTATCTAAATAAGCTTGCAGAGCGGATAAGGGATCGACTTCCTTTCCTTGCCCTAATTCCGGAAGTCGAGTGCGGGAGAGTTGACTGACTAATTCCGGTTGAATCGTATAACTATGGGTCACTTCTAGCCGTTCGTGGAGTTGCTGGGAATCGATTAAATCTAATTGTTCGGAACGAATCTGATAAATCAATCGTACAACGGCATCTTGAAGGGAAGATCTTTCTAGGGTGTGAATGAGTTGTTCTTGGGGATCTTCTACCTGACTCAGATCAACTTTAATCGTCTTAAACGAGCGCACAGATAAGGGTAAAAATTCTAAATTTGCCTGTCCTTTATCCACTTCCACTAGCATATAACCTTTCTGTTCTTTTTCTTCGCTAAAATCCACCCGTTCAATACTGCCAGGATAGACAACGGGTGGATGCTCGCAGAGGATTTGATGTTTGTGAACGTGACCGAGGGCTACATAATCAAAATAAGGACGCGCCAAGATGGATAAGGGTATAGTAAACCCTTTGCCAACAGCTAAAAACCGCTCTGCACCATAGTGGGCATTATCGACCATCACATGGGCTAAAAGAATCGTGGGAAGATCTCGATTCAGACGGCGAATTTGCGCTTCAAGGGCAGTTCGCAACCGGTCGATTAATTGATGATTAATTTCTGAAAGGGATAATTCTTGGGTTTCTGGACGAGTAAATAAACTCGAACGAGTTAACCAGGGGAGGGTAATCACTTGAATGGGGCCATGGGCAGTGGTAATCTGGTGTAAAGCTAGGCGATCGCCAACAATAAATCCTGGAACCCCCAACGTTTGGTAAATCGATAAACTTGCCCCCCCTTTTCCTTGAGCATGTTGATCGTGGTTACCCACCAATAACACCGTCGGAATATTCGCCTCCACTAGACGATAAAACTGCCCAGCAAACGCTTGACTGACATAGGGGGGAGGTGTAGCATCTGGAAAAGCATCGCCGCCAAATAAAACTAAATCGACAGGTTCGGCGATCGCGCGATCGATACAGTAGGACAAGCTCCTGATAAAATCCTCCAAACGGGTATTTAAACCTGTTTCTGGGTTCACTCTTCCATGACTTAACCCACTCCCCAAATGGATATCCGATAGATGTAAAACCTTAATCATCCTGTCTCTCCAGCAACAAAAATACCCCCCATTAACTTCAGGGTTATGGGGGATGAGAGAATCTAAAGCTGATCATCATCGTATTTAGAGGTGCAGGACTAGAAAATATTCTATCCTACTCAACTCTTAACTGGTTTGATTAGAGTCAATCCGTCCACTGCCTCGACGAGCAGTTTTCATGCTATCAAAAGATTGGGAGGAAGGGCACTCCGTATCATCACACCGTCCGCTTCCGCGATGGGTTTGACTCTCTTCTACATATTGGGAAGATTGATTTGAATAGGAAGCAACCTTAGGACTGGTTTGCAGGTTAACCCAACCTATCGAACCAATAACCACAGACAAAAACAGAAAATGATTAATTTTAATGGAGTTGTTGGTACGCATGGGAAACATCTGTCTTGAAGTAACTGTTCTACTTCTCATCGGTTTCCCTAGTGCATCCGGATAAACTGTGGAAGTTTATCAACTAAAAACGTCCGTAATTTCTTCCACAATCATCCAACCCCCGGCTGAATTCATGCGTCCGCGCAGGCGAAT
This sequence comes from Roseofilum sp., assembly GCF_982964205.1. Taxonomy (NCBI): domain Bacteria; kingdom Bacillati; phylum Cyanobacteriota; class Cyanophyceae; order Desertifilales; family Desertifilaceae; genus Roseofilum; species Roseofilum sp. The sequence continues at coordinate 2,944 of NZ_CEZBFX010000091.1, forward strand.
CTGTTGTTGATCCTCCAGACCCTCGAAAGTATGATTAACTAGGGGTTCAGTGGTAATCAATCGCCAGGTACTTCCCCCCCATTGGACAGGGGCATTGACCTGCAATTGATAGCTTTGTTCCTCTAAGCGCTTAAACAGTCCTGATACCTCTAACCCCTCAGTACAACTTGTTCCTAAATCAACTGGGGAAGAAGGGTTGGGAGTATAGCCAGTTTTCGGATACTCCTCTCCATGCTCTAAATAATGGAATTGCCAGGTTTGCCAATCTGGAGAGCCATGGGTGAGATTAAAACAGGGAATAACGGCTGCTGGGGCACTTTTATCCGTTAACAAAGCTGATTGTAAAACTCGCACCGGTAAATTGTGGGGGTCTTCCCGGCGCTCAATACAGAGCGCTGCTGCCATTCCTGCGGCTTGCCCTATATTCATCACCACCGGTTGCAAGCGGCTGGCTCCATTGGCAATATGGGAGACAGAAATATTCTTTTCACAGACCAGAAATCCGGTAATTTCCTCTGGAACTAAACAGCCATAGGGCAGTGTAAACGGAGTTCCCGTCCACCGTCCCCCCCAGCGTAGAGATTTCGGAGCCAGACGGAAGTCAACCCCTGGATAATGATGGTCATTAGGGTAGTTGCCAATCACAATACTATTAATGGCTCCAGTTTCATCTCTGGGTAATTGAGCCACATTTCCGTCCGGTTGGGGCAAAATGTCTTGTTCTCGCAGCGTAATTTGTCCTTTGAGTCTGCGACTTTCTCGAAAATAGGGATAAAGGGCGACTCCTTGTTGAAATGCAGGAAGAAGCGCAGAGCGAGGGGAACTGCTGGAGTCGAGAACAGGAAATTGATTCACCGCTAACCCGTAGCGTTGTCCCAATTGGGCTTGAATCGTACGCCCAAAGTTGAGACTATACTCTAAGGCTTCTTGTAAGAAGGTAAATTGGTTTTCAGGGGATTCAATTAGGCGATTGAGATTGATACCATAATCGTTTCCCTGAATCGGCCAATTAATCATCATGGTGCCATTCGGTAAACGGCCATAACTTAAGAATTTCTCTACACCATGGTTTTCCCATGCTCCCGCAAATACTGATTCTGCGACAGAACCGGGAATATCTGGCGCACTGACTCCTTCTCCATAATCTTGTAGGTGAATCACCCAAGTGGGTGTTTGTACCGGATAGCGTTGCGTCAGTTCGTTAGCTTCTTGAGGAGCACTCGGTTCTCCCCATTCAGCTTGCAGTTCCCAACCCCAACGATGAGGAATATCGGCTAAGGCGAGTAAATCTCCTAGTTCAGTTCCATCTAGCGTAAGGGTGGCATTTACCCGCAAGCTTTGAAACCGAACCCCAGTAATACGGTTGCCGTTTCGATACACTTCTAATGGCGTTTGTCCCCAAATCCAGTCCAGGTTAGGCAGTTCGTCCACCCAGTCCTGGAAAATTTGCGCTCCTATGTGGGGACTAAAGCCAAATAAACTCACCCAATTATGGTCTAATCCTCCCAGTTGTTTCTGAGTTAATTCCCGTACAAATGCCCCCCACATTCCCGTTTGAAAGGCTGCCAACTCGCTACCATCGGGTGCAGATACTCCGGCTGCCGTTAACATGCCCCCTAACCAGGGAAATTCACTGACGAGCAGGGTTTGAGCGCCCCGACGGGCGGCTTGGATGGCAGCGCAGGTTCCCCCCGTTCCCCCACCAACAACGAGGATATCTACGCTGCGTTCTTCTATTTGGTTCATGGCTTGCCTCAGAGTTCGATACTCTGGGCATTATGGCAAGAAAGGGCGAGCAAGAGGCAATCTACACTATAACTACTGTAAGGTTTGTCTCCTCATGGGTTGGTGAACCTGCCCCTACAAGGTTTTGGGCTTGATAAGCCTGTCATCACTGAGAAAAGGCGATTGCCCCAAAAGACTGCGAAGCGCTGAAGGGATTGAACTGCCTTCACTCCATTAATTCCCTCTGACTCAACCAACGGGATAAATCGTCTAAACTCGTCCAATCCAAAATCGCCATTCCTAACTCATCCAAATCATCTAAAGACAATTGTTGTATCTGGGAGATCGCCACTTCAGGAACCTCTCTAAACCGTCGCTGAAGTTGACGCAAAATCAATCCTAATGCTGCTTCCAATTGCCCTTCAGCACGTCCCTGTTCGCGTCCCTGTTCGCGTCCCTGTTCTAATCCTTCTGTCCTTGCTTGCACGACATAACCCTGCTGGTCGAGTATCCACCGTTCCTTTCGGTCTAACTCATCTACTTCCTTGGCACTCAAATTGGCTCGATTGGCAATTCCCAAGGCTTTGCCGATTTCTGGTACTTCTTCTAGAGAACTGGGAATCATCTCTAGATTGGGTGCTTCTTTTATAAAGTAGATCCATTTTTCCGTCAGAGTTTCTAATTCTTCCAGGGATTTATTGAATTTTCGCAACTCCACAAAGATCAGTTCGATTTGTTCGTCAGGATACTCGAATGATAGGCTTTTCTCTTTTAAACAGAAGTGGGTGATAATGGGTTGAGCCTTCGGAAATAGGGGAAAATCAGCGATCGTTAGAGCAATGACGGGTTGGAGTCCCACATAGGGTTTTCCTATGGTGAGTTGATTGCTATAGGTTTTCGCCCAGTTATACAAGACTCGCTTTTTGAAGGCAGGCACATTTAGCACTTGCATTTCAATCAGGACGGTTGTACCGTTACCTAAGATCGCTTTCACATCCAAATAGCTATCTTTTAGGGTACTCGTATCGCCCTGATTATAGGGATCGATAATTTCTAGGTCAGTAATTTCTGGCTTACCCGCATAAATGAAGGCATTTAATAAGCTAATCAAGATATCTTTGCTTTCTTGGGAACCAAAGATGCGCTTAAAGGCAAAATCGGTTTTGGGACTGATAAATTTCATATTTTTATTCGATTTAGGGCAACGGTTTGCTGGTTCATAGGTGTGGTTATAGGAGGGCTATATCGCGATCGCCCAGTCTATACTTCTCAAAACTAGTTTAGGCTGTCTAGCTCTGACTCAATTTATTCTTATGTCTACCTAAAAACCGATGTCCTAAACCTCACCAGCGACCTCTTCTAATCCTTATCAAATATAAGTTTTTAATCTTTAACTTCTAATTCTTAATTAACTAATGGATTACGATTTCCATTCCTTCACGGGCTAATTTTCCCTGGGGAAAAACTGCCTGAATCTGTCGTTCAATCCCATCTAAAGAATCATCCGTATAACCTGGATCGTGGTGAAACATTACCAACTGCTTCACTTTAGCTTTTTTCGCTACCTCAATACCGCTTTTCCAATTCCAATCTTTCGGTTTAGAATTGCCCTTGGCTCCTTGCTCATCAATCATCCAGGTATGAGTATCATAAATCAGTACATCCGCTTCCCAGGCCAACTGAATCAATTCTGGGTGGAGTTCATTGGTGTCTGCTTCAATATCTGTCGCGTAAACCACAATTTGATTCTGATAGTGAATGCGATAACCCAAAGTCTGATTAATCGGATTCAAACAACAGGTATGAATTTCCATTGCTTCCAATTTTAGTACTTGCCCTGGATCGACATCACAAAACTTCAGATCCGATCCCATAATTTCAATCGGAACGGGAAAGTTAGGGGGAAGCATTTGTTCCTTGAGTCGATCTTTCATCGAATCCCCATTCACTGCTGAAGAGCCATATACATAAAACCGATTGATGGGAATAAATGCGGGCACAAAAAATGGAAAGCCCTGAATTCGATCCCACTGACAATGGGATAGGAATAAATGAGCTTCCACTGGCATCCGACTTAAGAGGTATTTACCTAAAACGCGGACCCCAGTACCCGCATCAAAAATCAAAAAATGTTGAGGGGTTTCTAAGGTAACACAGGAGGTATTGCCACCGTAGCGGACGGTTTGTTCACCTGGTGTAGGTATATCACCTCGAACCCCCCAGAATTTAATGGTTAAGGGAGATGGAACGACGGATTCCGTATAATCCGCGCTGGATGCAGGTTTGACAACAGGAGCTGAGGGATCGGATTGTGACATCTTTCGCTAAATTTAGCCTGGGTTTAGCTGAGTATTGTTCTTGTGAACGACCAGAGCGTAAGTGGTATTGTGCCTACTAGCCTAGCCATTGCTTCTAAGGTTTCCTAGTGGAGTTCACAGGGATGAACAAGAGGAGATAGAAATGCAAACAGCGTATATGGGGTCATCTTAACCTGATCTGATCCAGATTTCCCACCCTAACTTTGGTTGATTTCTGTGTTTAATCTCCTGTTGTTTGAGCAATGTTGATAAATACCGCTTTGTTTCAAGTCTATGCGATTGAGACTTGTTGCACCCTAAGATCTAGGTTACTGCCTGATCGGTAATTCCAGATGGTTGGTATCTCTACCTTGAAGAGATACTCAAATATTCTGGGGGTTTAGGTTACCTAGATGCCCTGATTTTACCTTATTTTATTTTTTCAGGGGGGATCTTGTGATTCCAGGATTGCCAGACGTGAGCAAACGGATACTTGACCGATGTCACGCCTGTTAAGGTTAGGGAGGATGGCCAAAATTTGACCAGGAATGATTATTTAGCGGCTGCTTTGATGCATTCTTCGACCAAGGGTAAAACTTGATCGATATCTTTCCATCCTAAGATCTCTACGACTTTCTTCTCCAAGTTTTTGTAAGTCTTGAAGAACTCGGCAATCTCATCGAGTTTATGTTGGTGAACATCGTTGAGAGATTTTACGCCTGTATACCGGGGGTCTTTATCTGGAACACAGAGAATTTTTTCATCGCGATCGCCGCCATCGATCATTTCTAGCATCCCAATGGGTCGTGCAGCAATCACACACCCTGGAAAGGTAGGTTCATCCATCATGACCATACCATCTAGAGGATCGCCATCATCAGCTAGGGTATTGGGAATAAATCCATAATCATAGGGGTAGTGGACAGAGGAATACAATACTCGGTCTAGAGCAAAGGCTTGTAAGTCTTTATCATATTCGTACTTATTCTTGCTTCCGGCTGTGATTTCGATCAATACACTCAATAAGCCAGGTTTCGGTTGGGCGGGAATCCGTGATAAATCCAAGAGTTTTCTCCAAATAGCGTCAGTGGAGTGGGGAGGATGACTCCTCCTTGCCCCGAATCAAATTTTAGGGGAAGATGGTCACCAATCCCAACTGCTTGGTCTGAATGAATCGTTTTTAATCCGTTGGATTTTTTTAGCTCATAGGGGTCATTCTCTGGCTTGCGGTAAGGGATAGCCCACACCCGGTACAATTTTGACATTACCTGAAGAATAGTAGGCGATCGCCCACAAGGGTAAGGTCAAGGTTAATAAGGCAATGGCTGTGCCAATTACATCTGCTACCCTAGGTTTTGGGGGTTTGCCCCCAGTTCCAAGCTCACTTTCTGATTCCATACAGAAGGGGTTTTAATGACCTCTATTGAACAAAACAAGACTTGATGGGGAGGGGAGTTATTGACCCCTCGCTTCTATTTTACGGATGTGCGATCGCCAGATTGTTAGTTTGACAACAATCTTTACCCAGTATCACGAACTCATTTCTGGAGGGGTTGATTCTGGCGATGGCGTAAAGAACCGCTCGCCAGCTGCTTGGGTAAGAATATGGGAGAGCAAGCCAATCGGCCCGGCAAACAAACAGAGGATAATTGAATGAACCGTCCAAACTCCTGTCCTTTGTCCTTCCCAATAAATCCAGCGTCCCACAAACAAGTCCATTACCAGAAAATGCACCCAACCGGTTGCTGTTGCCTGGGGATTGGCAAATAATCGCGCTAAATCGGCTAATTGAGGATTGGCTAAAGCAGCTGCTGATTCTCCATCAATCGTACCTATGAGCAGATACACATACAAACCCGCTAGAGCCACAAAGGGAAGGAACGACTTCATCACCCATCGAGTTCCCACCCAATTGGGTAAGACAATGATTAACGTCCAAAAAGGCAGCACAAAAAGGTTTGCGCCATTAAACAACCAATCGAGCATCATGAACCTAAAATAATCCTGTAAAGGTTATTATACTCTCCTTGTTCGGAGCGATCGGTTTCACTAAAGCTTAAACTAAATTTCGATAGAGTCCTTGAGCCACATCCAATAGGACAATTAACTGTTGCCATTCGGGAGCATTGGGATTAGAGCTATTAGCCCACTGAATTTTAATTTTTTTTTGTAAATCCTCAATACTCATGTTATCTCTAGACAAAGGGGGGAGAGGATCGTGCTGATCTAGGTCAGGACTGGGGTTTATGCCTGGAGTCCCATGGGTGGGTTTAGGCTGGGACGGGTGTTCTTGAATTCGTTTGGCTTCCTTGGCTAAGGTTCTTGCTTGGCTGGACAAGTCTAAGTGGTTGTGAAGTGAAGAAGGCTGGTTTGATGCTAAATAGAGGTCGGACAGTTTTTGCAAGAACTGGTGAACTTGGTCAACCCACAATAGGTCTACATCTCCTTCTGGAAGATTCCCCGACTCATCCTGGTATATTTCCTTAATTTCTTTGGCTTTTCGCGACAAGGGCGTAATTTGTGGGGTAAGGGTTTCTGGGAGTCTTGGTATATCTAATAGATAGGCTTGGGCAGTTTGCGTTAAGAACAGACGGACTTTATCAATCCAATCTTTGTATTTTGACTGCCAGTTCACATCGTTCATAAACCCAATTCGCTGTTAATTTAATCTTGAATCAATTTTTTGTGATGAGAATGATCAAATCAGAGTTTTATGGGTGCGACTTACCGACGCTAGTTGGTTTACCTCTACACCCAATGTTCTGAGAATACCCACTCTTACTAATTTAGACCAGAAAGGCGATCGCGGTCAAGCAACCTAAGTTTAAGTAAGTTTAAGCCCTTTGAGTTTTGGTCTATTTTTCCGTGAGTTTCCAGACTCCATCCCAAGTTTCATCTGGTGGATTATCCTCATAGAGCATACAGCGCTGAATATGCAATTTAGACGCTTTATTATTGGGATCGGCCTTGAGAACCTTTTGGAACTCTTCTTGAGCCTGTTTGAAAGACTCTTTAGCTTTAGCTGCAAACGGTTTGCGAGCCAAATCAATAAACTTACGCAGTTGAGCAGAAGACATTTCCTGAGCTTCTTCAGCCAACATCTGCCGAGTTTCCTCTGCCCCTACAAACTGACACACTTTCGCTTGCAGCAATTTCTTTACTTGACGGGGAGTGAGTTCATTCACTTTTTCTGGTAAAGTCGTTTGCCAGTAAGTATCGGTTACTGTTTTGCGACTGAGATCGTCTACCTCCAACATCCGTTTTAAGGTGGCTTCCCCTAAAAGCTCAATTAACTCTTCCCGGTCAACCTGGGCCAGCATCTTGGAGAGCATCTGAGTTTCATCATAGGAAACTTTTTTCAACTCTGATTCCGATAACTCTTCTAACTGCTCCAAAACCGCTAGGATTTCGTTGTAAGACAACTTATCGTGGGCTGGCTGTAAATAGTGCTTGCGTCCCTGTTCATAATGGGTTTTCACCGCTTCTTGCTTATCGGTGAGGGGACGGCCGACTACCGAAGTCTCTTCTCGAATTCCTAACAGTTCATAAATAGTGACCGGTTTGCTCTTCCCTTTCACTGTAATATTATCGAGTTCCCGCACATAGACGCGATCGGCATAGTTCCTGTATGTTTTTTCGCTAATTACAATATCGGTTCCATATTGCTTACTGGTTCCTTCTAAACGAGAAGCCAAATTCACCCCATCACCAATGGAGGTTAATTCCATACGCTTAGATGAGCCGATGTTACCACTGACGACTACATCGGAGTGAATACCAATCCCAATGCTAATTTCCATTAGCCCTTGTGCTTTACGTTTCTGGTTATATTCAGCCAGGCGATATCGCATTTCTACAGCCGTTTGCATGGCACACCAGGCGTGATCTTCTAGGGGTGCAGGAGAGCCAAACACCGCCATGAGAGCATCACCAATATATTTATCCAAGGTTCCACCGTAGCGGAAGACTGAATCCACCATTTCCTCAAAGTAGCTGTTGAGCATGGCGACCACTTCTTCCGCTTGCAATTTCTCCGTTAAGGTGGTGTAGCTGCGAATGTCACTAAACAGAACAGAGACTTCTTTGCGTTTTCCACCGAGTCCTGTATCGCCACTGGCTAGTAGGGACTCAGCAACTTCTGGGGTCATATAGCGATACATCAAGCTCTTGACTTGTTTTTCATCGCTGATGTCTTCCATCACTACTAATGCACCATTGACTTTTGTCGGATTGAGGGCATCATTCATGGAATTAATCGAAAGGTTAACACTTTGCTCAACATCTTCTCCATCTTCTCCAGAAAGAATCAGGGTTTGATCGGGATAAAATTGCTGGCGTTCCTTATTATCTTTGGGGGCAAGGGCGGCATCAAACCACTTTTTGAAGTCTCCTTCTTTAATCCGAATCAGAGGGGGGAGTAATTTTCCTTCAAGTTCAGTTTGATCGAGTCCCAAGAGTTCTTTAGCACGTTGGTTAGCGGCAATAATGTGACTATTTTTATCGGTTGAAATCACGCCATTGGTCAAGCTCCGTAGAATATCTTCCTGCATTTTTTGTTGTTGTTTGACCTGATCGAAGAGCTTGGCATTTTGGAGGGCAACTCCGGCTTGAATATTAAAAGCTCGCATGAATTCTAGATCATTGCGGTTAAAGCTAGATTTCCATTGCTCTGGAGCTTCCGGCCAGTTTTCGGGGTTGTAGTTGGGATATTCGCCTTGTTTTTTCTTATTAATCAGTTGGGTTACGCCAATGAGTCGATCGTCGGCATTAAAGACAGGCATACAGAGCATACTACAAGTGCGATACTTAGTTTTCTGGTCTGTTTTTTTGGAGGTTTCGGAACGGGGGTCATTGTAGAGATCAAAGGGAATTAAGAGGGGTTCTCCAGATTCGGCTACCATACCCGCAAATCCGGCACTTCTGGGAATGCGAATTTCGGTGAGGTTACCGGCAATGAGAATTTTTGTCCACAATTCTCCTTTTTCTTCATCAAGGAGCCAAAGGGTGCTGCGATCGGCGTTCATCAGTTCTTTAGCCTGATCCATCACTTTTCCAAGGGTGTCTTCTAAGTCCAGGCTACTCTTACTTAGGGAGTTGACAGCGTTCATGAGAGCAGAAGCTGCCCGTTGCCGTTGAGTGGCTGCGTAGAAGGATTTGGAGGATTCTAGGATTAAGCGAATGGAAGGAGCAAATTCTTTGAAGACTTGTTCATCTTCTGCGGTGAAACCTTTGAGATCGATTTTGTCGTCTAAGTCGGCTTCGCGATCGGCATCGATTTGGAGTTTATTAATCAGTTGTACGACTGCCACTAATTCCCCAGTTTCTTCATTTTCCAGGGGCATGGCGACCATGGTGTAGGTGCGATAGCCATTTTTTTTGTCGAAGGCTTTAGCGGTGGTCGATCGCGGATCGTCATAGAAGTCGTAGGGAATATTGACGACCTTGCGAAAGGTGGCGACTTCTCCTGCAATCCCTTTATCGGCGGGAATGCGAATTTCTAGGGCGTTACCTTTTTCATCTTTGGCAACGATGGTAAAGAGTTCATTTTTTTCTTCATCAAACAGAAAGATACTGGTGCGATCGGCATTGAGGAGTTCCCCTGTTTTTAGGGTAATCGATCGCAGCATTTCATCAAGAATGGCATCAAACCCCTGGTTATCCAAGAGGTTATCTAACATCGATAGGGTTTGATTTACGACTTTGAGCTTGTCTTCAACGTCGCTGACGACTTGCTTAAAGGTATCTTTTTTCAGGGGAGCTAAAAAACTAGAAAAATCACCTCCTCCTCCTGTTGTAACTAATCCTCCGGTAATGCCAGAGGACTCATTCGGTTCTGGGGGAGCGGGTTGAGGGGCATTGTCTTCTACATCTATGACTGTTGCTGATACGGCATGGGCAGGAGTTCCGTCCGCATTCATTGCATCAATATCGATCGTGGTGGCGGTTGTGTCCACAATAGGAGAGTTGGAAGATGATGTTGCCATAGATGTCACCGATATATTAAGAGTTGTGTCTTCGTTTAGTGGGAAACTCAAGGGCCTAAAGGCACATTTTTTAAATTTAGTAAGCTACAGCTTAGAGAAGGGAACCATCGGTTAGGTGTATCTTAAAGGACGAATCCAGAAGATTCAAGAGTTAGGATAGCCTAATTTTAATCGCAATTGAATTTTGCAGCCATGACAGCTTGGCTCTGTCTGTTCTTTCTTTGGTCTGGGTCAAGGGTTTTCCCAGTGTACCGAAAAATGGGGGAAGGGATTACGTTCTTGGGGAATTGCCCTGGCTTGGGAGAGGAGAGCATGGGGGAAAAATGAAGGTTTAGGAAGGTTGATGATGGCGTTGGCGTTTTTTGTTGGCTTGTTGAAGCAGGGATTCGGCAAAGGATAGGGCTTCGAGGGCTGAGTTACCTCCGGTGAGTTGGGCGAGTTCTTGACAGCGTTGTCGATCGTTGAGGAGGGTGACGCGAACGACTGTTCTGGGATGGTTGCTGGCATTTTCGGTAATGGTTTCTTTGCGGACTTGTAAATGACGATCGGCGAGGGAAGCAATTAAGGGTTGGTGGGTGACACACAGAACTTGATGATGTTGGGAGAGGTGATGGAGTTTATCAGCGATCGCCTCTGCAACTCGTCCTGAAACCCCAGTATCAATTTCGTCAAATACTAAGGTATTGACGGGGTTAATCTGGGAAAAACAGCCCGTCAGAGCCAGTAAAAAGCGACTCATTTCCCCTCCCGAAGCTGTAGTCGCTAAGGGTTGAATGGGTTCTCCAGGGTTCGTACTTATACCAAAGGTGATGCGATCGCCGCCTGTGGCTGTAATGGGGATGGGCGTAAGAGCGACTTTGAATTGCACTTTGTCCATGGCTAGGGGTTTGAGTTCTTCAACCAAACGCGCCTCTAGTTTAGCGGCAGCTTTTTGGCGCTGTAAGTGTAGCTGATTACATAATGTTTTCAAGTGGTCTAAGGCTTGTCGATCGTCTTTTTCCAATTGTTCTAGAGATTCACTGGTGGCGGTGAGGTCGTCAAGTTCGGTTTGAATGGTGTGCCAGTAGGTGAGGCTCTCTGAGAGGGATGGCCCATATTTACGGCAGATTTGCTTGAGTTCAAAAATCCGTGCTTCCACATTATCGAGGCGTTCGGGGTCAGTTTCGAGGCGATCGCTATAGGCATTGATTTGTTGTCCGGCTTCTTCAACTTGTACCAGGGCTTCATTAACTAATTCTAAAATCGGTTGCAGTTGGGGATCGTAGGGAAGAATATCATCCAACAAGCTTGTGGCTTCTCCGAGTAGATCGGCAGCGGCTAAGGAGCGATCGCCCTGATACAGAGCTTGATAAATTTGATAGCTTTTCTGTTGCAGTTCGACACTATGGGAGAGCCGTTGACTTTCTTGTTCGAGTTCCGTTAATTCATCGGCTGTGGTGAGTTGGGCCTGATTTAACTCCGTGAGTTGATATTCTAAAAGGTCAATCCGTTGCAGTCGAGATTGTTCATCCTGTCGTTGTCGCTGGAGTTTAGCGGCTAGTTTTTGTTTGGTTTCATAAGCCATGGCTACATGTTGTTGGACGGCTAAGAGTTCACTCCCTCCATAGAGATCTAACCATTGCCTCTGTCGCATGGCATCTCCAAGTTGTACGGTTTGTCCTTGAGCCGCAATGCTGGCTAATAATTCTCGTAGGGTTTCCATTTGCCGACGGTTGACCAGAATTCCATTGAGGCGCGATCGCGATCGCCATGTGCCTTGATAGATCTTGATCTCCCGACTACAGGTGAGGGTTTGGTCTTCCATTGGGTCTATTTCTTGCCCTTGTAGCCATTCTCGAACTAGGGGAGAAAGGGTAAACGTGGCTTCAATTAACCCTTGGGACGCTCCTGAGCGGATCGCTTTAGGGTTTAATTTGCCACCTAGGGCAGCATCGAGGGCATCTAGAATAATGGATTTTCCCGCTCCAGTCTCCCCGGTGAAGACGGTTAAGCCTGGGGCAAAGTCGAATTCTAGGCGATCGATAAGGGCAAAGTTCTCAATTTTTAGGGAGATTAACATAGACGGCTTACTTACCAGAAAAGCACTTGATCCAGGGAACCGAACAAAATTGATCGAGCGTCTCAAGGGGGGGAATTGTTAAAATTACTTTACAATCAGTAATAGATCCAGCCCACCTCAAGTCATGAATGTCAATATGCCATCCTCATCTTCCCATCAACAGGGGTTATCAAAACTCCAGGACTTCCAGAGTCCCAGTTCTTCTTCTGCACATTTTAGCCCCATGTCAGAACAGACAATTATATCCAATAATTCAGCCGTGGAACCCCCAGAGATCCATTACGATCCGCAGGAGTTGACGGACTTTTATCGTTCCCGTCCCTGGGAAGTTTGGGGACGGATAATCGCGCTCGTGTCGTCTTTTCTTGGCTTGGTTGTGGGCTTATGGTGGGATAAACGTTTTGGGAGGGCTTCGGAAAAAAAAGAGCGCCAGCGGGCGGTTCAATTGCGGGAGACTTTAACTCGATTGGGCCCAGCCTATATTAAGGTAGGACAAGCCTTATCGACTCGGCCGGATCTGCTGCCTCCCGTATTTTTAGAGGAGTTAACCCGGCTTCAAGATCAACTTCCCCCGTTTCCGAATGAGGTGGCTTATCAGTTCATTGAGGAAGAGTTAGGCGATCGCCCCGAATTTATTTATGCTGAAATTAGCGCTAAACCCGTAGCTGCCGCTTCTTTGGGTCAGGTTTACAAAGGGAAGCTCAAATCTGGGGAAACGGTGGCGATCAAGGTTCAACGTCCGGATTTACGGGAAAAAATTTCTCTAGATTTGTATATTCTCCGCTCTTTAGCCGCTTGGGTACAGAAAAGTCGGCGGGTGCGGAGTGATTTAGTAGCGATCGCCGATGAATTTGGCGCTCGCATTTATGAAGAAATGGACTATACCCATGAAGGCAGAAACGCCGAACGGTTTGAGCAATTATATGGGTATCTACCGGATATTTATGTGCCCCGGATTTATTGGCCATATACCAATCGTCGGGTGTTAACGATGGAGTGGATTACGGGCACAAAATTAACCGATTTAGAGAAAATTCGCCAGCAAGGATTAGATGCATCCTATTTAATTGAAGTGGGGGTTGAATGTTCCCTACGGCAATTGCTCGAACATGGTTTTTTCCATGCTGACCCCCATCCCGGTAACTTACTCGCCTCTGGAGATGGGAAATTAGTCTATCTGGATTTTGGCATGATGAGCGAGGTCAAGGACTATCAACGCTATGGCCTAATTGAAGCGATCGTGCATCTTGTAAATCGCGATTTTTCCGGGTTAGCCCATGATTATGTCAAACTAGAATTTCTCACGCCAGATACAGATTTAACTCCGATTATTCCCGCTTTATCAAAAGTTTTTAATGATGCTCTGGGCGCATCTGTGGCTGAGTTGAACTTTAAGAATATTACCGATCAACTCTCCCAGGTGATGTATGATTATCCGTTTCGGGTTCCCGCCTATTATGCCTTAATTATTCGATCTTTAGTAACGCTAGAAGGGATTGCCATTAATGTGAATCCTAATTTTAAAGTTTTGAGTAAAGCGTATCCCTATGTGGCTAAACGTTTATTAACTGACCAATCTCCAGAATTGCGAACCTCCTTAAGGGATTTATTATTCAAAGATGGCAGTTTCCGTTGGAATCGGTTGGAAAATCTGCTCAAAAATGCCCGTGATAGTCAAGATTATGATTTAGATGTAGTATTAAATCAAACGATTGAGTTCCTTTTTTCCGATCGCGGCAGTTTTATCCGCGATCGCATCGTTGAGGAAATGGTCAAAAGCTTAGACATCCTGGGACGTACTACTCTGGAAAATGTTAGTCATCGTTTCCGGACAACAGTAGGGATGAATGGTCAAAAACCAGTTGCACCCATATCTACAAGTAATCCCGAAGATCGGAAAAACATCGAACATATGCAGCGAATTTTACGAATTGTGCAAGAAACTCAAGGATTTGATCCCATGAAAATTGCGCCGTTATTGCCCAAGGTTTTATTCAAGCCCGAAACCCAACAAATGGGACAACAAATCGCCAGTGGATTAGCTCAACGAGTTTTAGCACGGTTTATTCGAGAAGTGTTACTCAGTGAAGATGGGGGCAATGGAACTTCAGAAAAAAAGTTAGCATCGGTTCCTAAATCGGATTCTCCACCTTTGGCTTTACCGGCTGCGGTGGTGTCGATCAAATGATACCCTTCTTCGTTCACGCTCAGGGCTTTCAGGGGTGAATTCCTAATGGAGCTGGGGAGAAATGAAGAAGATTATATTTAGGTGTAGATTGGCACTCCTTATGAAGATGAAGGCCGACTAAAACGAGAGGGGAAATGCATGTCCATGGGAGATCGGACGAAGGAGCGACCCCAACCTTCCAGACCTTGTTTGCAAATCCAGGTAAACTAGGAAAAACCCTGATGTCTCTCCCACGCGATGGTCTCTCATGCTGACATTTTAAGTCTCTGCCAACAGAGTGCGATCGGCAAACGCTTGCCCAATGCCCTCTATATTCATCTTACGGCTCTGGATGCTCTTGATGCCCAACTGCAAGAGTACGAAACCCTCGGCCGTCAAATAGCAGGAGAAATAGAACCGCCGACGTTAATTAAATTTCACCTCGATCAAGCGAAAATTTCCTATCTCTATTATCCCGATTTTGACGACGACCCCCATCCTCGTCTGCACGCTAGTTTACAAGTAGATTTTGCCCAGGAAAAAGCCGTTTATCGCGACTATCGCCACAGCGAAAATCCCCCCATTTTGCACCGCAAGGAAACCTTTGTTACACCCCACTACCCTCATTATGAGAAGTTTGCCCAGTTAACCCAACAGGAAGAAGAATGGGGACTCTTAAATAAACGCAGTGGGTTTTCGATTGGCACATTAAAGCATTGGCAAAAATGGTTATCGGTACATCGGGTGAACATTGAGGATCATCGGGTTGTTGCTATGGAAACGACCGTGCATACGACCTATGCTCCGGTCATTGAACGGTATAAAGCGGCTATGGTGCGCAAGGAGTTATCCCGACCGATGCGTTTGGCGTTGGAGGCGGAATTATTTACTCCAGAAACGACGTTTTTTGACTATGGATGTGGGTATGGGGAGGATATTAAACAGATTGCAAAGAAGGGGTATAGCAGTGGTGGATGGGACCCCTATTATCGCCCGGATACGCCGCTCCATGAGGCTGATATTGTCAATTTGGGCTATGTGATTAATGTGATTGAAGACCAGGGAGAACGCCAGGAAGCGCTGCTAAAAGCGTGGCAGCTAACCCAAAAGGTTTTGGTGGTGTCGGCGCAGGTGTTGATTAGTGCGGCAAGCGATCGCCCGATCGCCTATGCTGATGGAGTGATTACCCAGCGCAATACGTTCCAGAAATATTACGAACAGGAAGAGCTGAAAACCTATATCGATCGAGTCTTAGAGGTCGATGCAGTACCTGTAGATTTGGGGGTTTACTTCGTATTTCGCGATCGCACCCAAGCCGAGATTTTCCGCGCCTCCCGCTTCCATTCGCGCCTCTCTACTCCTCGCATCCGTATCGAAGTACGGCGGTTTGAAGACTATCAGGAATTACTCGCTCCTCTGATGACATTTTTTACCAATCGCGGACGACTGCCCAAACGAGGAGAATTAGCCCAAGAAGCTTTGATTTTAGAGGAGTTTGGCACATTTCGTCGCGCCTTTCAACTCGTCCTCCAAGTCACCGAAGAAGAAGAATGGGAAAAAATCGCGACCTCCCGCCGTCAGGATTTCCTAGTCTACCTCGCCCTGTCTCATTTTAGCGATCGCCCCCAATTTCGCCACCTCTCCCCCACCATCAGGCAAGATATTCAAAGCTTATTTGGCAGTTATAAAAGTGCTTGCATTTTAGCCGATCAAATGCTCTTTAGTTTAGGCGACTTAGACTTTATTTCTCGGTGCTGTCAAAACTCTCCTGTTGGCAAATTTACCCCCAAATCTTTTACCGTTCACTCCCATTATCTCGACTCCCTCGATCCACGCCTGCGCCTTTACGAAGGCTGTGCCAACCGCACCATCGGCAGACTTGAAGGAGCAACCCTGATTAAATTTCACCTCAATCTTCCCAAAATTTCCTATCTCTTTTATCTCGATTTTGACCAAACTCCTCACCCTCTCTTAAAAACCATCCTGCAAATTGACCTACGAGATTTAGCTGTCTATTATGAAAGCTATGACGATCATCCCAATCCCCCAATCTTGCACCGCAAAGAACAATTTATTGACTCTACCTATCCCCAGTTTGAAAAATTCCAGAAACTCAGCCAACAAGAAGAAAAATGGGGACTTTTTGAAGATTGGAAAGCTATCCAAACCCGTCGCGGATGGCTTAAATGTTTAGAAGAACATGGAGCAGAAATTAGCGCATCCCAAGTTCGTTGGAGCAAAGACCTTGACCCCTATCGCCTCAAGCTCTTAAAATCTGCTCACAAAAAACGATTAGCCTCCTATAGAAGACAAAAATATTAATTATGAATTTATCATGGATAAAGACCGAATTTTGATCGCCATTGGTTTTGGCTGTATCGGATTATTATTTTGCTTTACCCTATACGCCGAAATCATGCATCGCTGGCGCATTCATCAAGCCAATGGCGTTTGGTGTGTGTGGATCGATCCCCAGGGAAATAAAGAAGTCAATTATGGGCGAGAACATTGCTCAGTTCGTCCAGATTAAGAGGATTGATGGATGGACAGTTGTCAACTTAACTCAATAGCTATGCTTAGGGCACTCTAAAAGCTAACTTTCCTTGATTAGATCATCATATTTGCTATGGGGATCAATCCAAAACCATAGAATTCCCTCTGGTTCATCAGAACCTAAAGCTCTATAATGTTTCCCAACTCTTACAGACCATACCCCTCTTCTGTCACTCTCCGAAAAGCTAAAGCTTTTCGGAATCGTAGAGTGTAGACAAGGCAGGCGATCGCGCCATTTTTTCTG
>NZ_CEZBFX010000092.1:0-19951 GCF_982964205.1 Roseofilum sp.
GAGTTTACGGAAATTGGCAATATTATTAGTGACTTGCTCATCAATCCAGAGGATGAAGCGATTCGCAAAGAGTGTAAACAAAGAGTGGCCACTCTGTGCGATCGCTTCCCCCTCTATCCTCACCTGGAAATTCGGACTCCTGCCCTCGTTTAATGGAGAGGATAGGGAGAAGAGGAAAATAGCCTTTTGCCTATTCCCCATTCCCTATTCCCCATCCCCTTGACATCTGTAATGAATGATGTCTGAAATGTAGTAGAACTCTAGTAGACCTCCTACCTTATTAAACCCTTGACTCTGCTCTCGGTCTTATCCACAGAATTTCAGATGCCTTTACAGATGTACCATCTGATTGCCTTCATTGTCTCCACTTTGGTTGTCCTTGGGAGTACCCCCATCGTCAAGCATCTTGGCTTGAAAAGTGGGAAAGTTGATAATCCCAATGGACGCAAAGTTCACTCCCGACCTATGGTACGCTTGGGAGGAGTTTCGATTTTTCTGGGTACGCTCACCGCTCTATTAGTTGTCTGGTGGGCAGGCGGATTTGGAATTTTACCCCCCGATAAAGAATACGAAGTGTGGGGGGTAACGATTGGCGGTTTAGCCTTTTTTGCGATCGGTTTAGCTGACGATCTCTTTAATCTGTCCCCATTCTCCCGCTTGTTTATGCAAGTGGTGGTTGCCCTGGGTGCATGGCAGGTGGGCGTACAAATCAACTTTTTAAGCATTCCCTTGATGGGATTAGTGACTCTGCCGGATTGGCTCAGTATTCCGATTACCATTTTGTGGTTAGTGGGCATGGTCAATGCTATTAACTGGATTGATGGCTTAGATGGTTTGGCTGCCGGAGTCTGCGGTATCGCGGCAGTGGTGATGCTGATTGTGAGCTTGTTTATGGATCAATCGGCCGCTGCTTTGATTGCTGCTGCTCTAGCGGGTGGAGCGCTTGGTTTTCTCCGCTATAATTTCAATCCTGCCCAGATTTTTATGGGGGATGGGGGAGCCTATTTTATGGGCTTTACCCTGGCAGGGGTGGGCGTGATTGGATTGGTGAAAACCACGGCAGTAACGGCAGTATTGTTACCCTATCTGATCTTGGCTGTTCCCCTATTGGATATGTCAGCCGTCATTGTCGATCGCCTGCTCAATGGGCGATCGCCGTTTATCGCCGATAAACGCCACCTCCATCACCGCCTCCTGAATGCTGGCTTATCCCATCGGTTAACGGTTTTGTTTATCTATGCCCTTACCCTCTGGGTAGGCTCTCTTGCCCTCGCCTTTTCTGGGATTCCCAGTGGCTATGGCTACGCTGCTGGTGCAACGGCTCTGTTGATCTACACGATTTGGAAAGCCAAACAACAAACGGCAAAATCTCAATAATTAACCCTTAAAATTAATACTTAATCATCCCCTCGATTAATGCTTCTAGATGTTGTGGCTGATGAGTCGCCATCAGAGAAATGCGGATACGACTGGTGGGTACGGTGGGGGGGCGAATGGCAGGGACAAAAATACCTTGGGTTTTTAAATATTCTGATAAGTCTAGAGCGTGTTGAGGATTCTCTAGGGGTAAGCAAATAATCGGGGATTCTAAGGCAATAGGGGTGAGATGAGGACAGTGACGAGCGAGGAGATCTTGGAAATACCTGATATTGTGCCAAAGCTGTTCTCGGTGTTGGGGTTCGGTTTGAATCATCTCGATCGCTGCTTGGGCGGCTGCAGTATCGGCTGGACTGAGACCGGTGGTATAAATCCAACTGGGGGCGCGGTTGCGGAGATAGTCGATCGCGACGGAACGACCGGCGACATAACCGCCTAAACTACCGATCGCTTTACTCAGGGTTCCCACTTGGAGCAGTTCGGGTTTATCCAGTTGGAAATGTTGGACTAAACCGGCTCCACTACTGCCAAAGACTCCAGTGGCATGAGCTTCGTCTATAAGCAGCATACTGTCATAGGTTTGGGCAATGTCCAATAATTGAGGTAGGGGCGCAAGATCGCCATCCATGCTGAAAACGCTATCGGTGATGATGAGCGATCGCCGATACTCTTTTCGGTATTCTTTGAGTTTCTCAGTTAACACTTTAACATTTCCATGGCTATAGGTTAATACCGTAGCTTTACTGAGGATCGCCCCGTTTTTTAGGCTTGAATGGTTATATTCATCACAAAAAATGAGATCGCGCGGCCCAGCTAGGGCGGCGATCGCTCCCAGATTGGCTAAATATCCCGAACTGAAGACGAGAGCATCTTCCGTTTGTTTGAGCCGAGCAATAGAGGCTTCTAACTGCCGATGTAAGCCCCGATGACCACTGGTGAGTCGAGATCCGGTGCTTCCCGTACCATATTGTTCGAGAGCAGCAGTAGCGGCTTGGATTAAACGGCGATCGCCTGCTAACCCCAAATAGTTATTACTGGCAAAATTCAGCACTTCCTGACTATTGAGGAAGGCGATCGGCCCGGGTAAACCCTCCAAGGGTTGCACAGAGCGATACCAGTTAGCTCGATGAATGGTTTCTAAAGAGTGAGAGAGCCAAGAATAGGGCGAGTTTGACATAAATCAATGGATGATGAGGGGATAGCGAGATGTAATATCAAGTCCGTTGGATCAGTTATCGTATGTCATTGCGAACGGAACGCAGTGGAGTGAAGCAATCTCTTTTAGCTCGGTAGTTTTGGCGATTGCTTCCCTCCGGTCGCAATGACAAGTGTTTAACCGGACTTGATATAATCATGGGTTTAGGGAAAGAATCTTTTCAGCTCTGTTGAATTCAAAATCGCTCCTTGCAAATAGGCATCCTTCAACTGAGCGCGAATTAAATGAGCGCGGGTTAAATTTGTCCATCTTAAATCCGTGTGATACAAATCTGCATTCCGTAGATTTACGCCCCATAAAAAAGCGCCTGCTAAATGAGCCTCACTTAAATTCGCTTCCCTTAAATCTGCTCGATGAAGATAAGTATTAATCAACTCGGTGTGATGTAAAACCGCATTGCTCAGAACCGCTTCACTGAGGTTAGCGTCTAAACAATTGGCATAACTTAAGTTAGCGCGCCGTAAATTGGTATCACTTAAATCTGCATCTTTAAGATTAGCTCTCATAAGATTCGCACCACTCAAGGAAGTGCCTCGCAGATTTGCCCCTTCTAAATTCGCACCGCTTAAATCCGCGCCCGTGAGATTCGCACCGCTTAAATCGGCTGTCCTTAAATCAGCGTCTTTGAACTGTGCGCCTATGGCTTGACTTTGAGTTAAGCAAGCCGAAGTGAGCAGAGCGCAAGAGGCGATCGCCCCACTCAAAGCAGCCTGATGCAAATTCGCCCCTTCCAGTTCAGTGCGCGATAGATTCACCTGTCTTAAATCCACCCCCTCTAAATCAATTCCTGGAAGTCGATAACCCCCCAAATCCGTCTCACTCAGATCTGGGGTAATCTTTGGATTAGCCGTTCTCCACTTATGCCAGGTTGGGAGACCGCGATAAAATACTGCTAAATGTTCAGAATTGGCCATAACAACTTCCTTAAATTACTTATTTGGCATTGGGGGGAGGGTTGTCTCGTCCAGAAATATTTTCCATTGCCCTCAATGCTGCTTCAGAGGCTGCCAGGATATCCCGTTCTTCACCTCCCAGATAGAGACGACCAAAAAGCCCTACCGCTTGCACTTGCAAAATATTAATCAGTGCCGCCTTTTCTGACTCATTGGCGGCTAGGGCTGCATAGGCTGCCGGCTGTACCTCCAACACATAGAGGGTTTGCCCTGATAAAATCATCTGTCCGCGGCGGTTGCGGTTAATCAGTTGGGTTTGATGGGGGTCAATATTGCGGATAATTTGGCTAGAAACAACTCGGGGTTTCAGGCGATCGCGCTCTGTTACTCCTAATGCATCTAAAATTGCCTGTCCTGCTTCCCGTGTTTCCCCCTGGCTACTCGAATGAATCTCTAACAGTCCATAGAGTCGCTCTACAAACTGCACGGCTGGGCGCACCCGTGTCGCCTTCAGCGCTACATCCGTAATCCGATTAACTTCAATACCTGGGGCAACCTCAACCCATAGCGATGTATCTCCCGGTAGAGGTAGAAATCCCAAAGACACTGTACCAATATAGGCAGCGTGCTGCCGTTGCAAGTTATCAATAAAAACATAGCTTCGTAATTCCGTAGCCAAAATCCAGAATACTCCCGATCTGTTTCCCTAGACATTCAATCATACAGCGCTTCGCTTTGGTAATGGGGAGTGGGGAGACACGGGGACACGGGGACACGGAGATGGGTAAGATCTCCAATAACTCAGCACTTATTACTCATTCCCTATCCATGAAAAAGCAAACCAATACATACAGCCATCTCACTGCGATTGACCGTAAATTCTTATCTTTTCCAGCGCGGTTTTTAGGAGAAAGAAACTTACTTCAAGGGCAGGTCTTGGACTTTGGCTGTGGATTGGGTAATGATGTTAAACTCTTATCTCAACAAGGCTTCCCTATTCAAGGCTACGATCCCCACTATTTCCCTACATATCCTCAGCAGAAATTTGACACAATTATTTGCTTGTATGTTCTCAATGTTTTATTTACTCAAGAGCAAGCTAATGTCATGATGGAAGTTTCTCATCTCTTGAAGCCAGGAGGCAAAGCCTATTATGCCGTTAGGCGAGATATTAAAAGAGAGGGCTTTAGACAACATTATGTACATCAAAAACCAACCTATCAATGTATGGTAAAGCTGCCATTTCAGTCTATTTATATCGATGAGTCTTGCGAAATCTATGAGTATGTTCACTATAATCATCAACGACATTCAGACAATCGCTGTATTTTTTGCAATCCGCGCAAAAGTTTAAGGTTGCTTACTGAATCGGCTACGGCCTATGCTATGTTTGACGGTTACCCGGTGAGTAAGGGGCATGTCTTGATTGTGCCCAAACGTCATATTGCCAATTATTTTGAATTGCCGTTTAAGGAACAATCAGCCTGTTGGTTTATGGCGAATAAAGTACAAGAGATATTAAGGACAGAATTTCAGCCCGATGGGTTTAATGTGGGGATGAATGTCAATCCTGCGGCCGGTCAAAAAATGGGACATACAACGATTCATATTATCCCTCGCTACCGAAAGGATGCAGGAGGAAATCGAGGGGGCATTCGGTATGTATTGCCGAAAAAATAAGGAGCGCTACGCGGTGGTCAGAAGTGTTGACAGTAAATTCTGATGGTGAGTATAATGGTAAGTCTGTGTAAAAATAGAAGAATAGAGGAAATTCGATGTCACGATACCGAGGCCCGCGCTTACGGGTAACCCGGCGCTTGGGGGACTTACCTGGTTTGACTCGTAAAACTCCTCGACGGGCATACCCCCCTGGTCAACATGGTCAGGCTCGGAAGAAGAAGTCAGAGTATGCTATCCGTCTAGAGGAGAAGCAAAAGCTGCGTTTTAACTATGGTCTAAGTGAAAAGCAGCTTCTGCGCTATGTGAAAAAAGCTCGTCGGATCACGGGTTCCACGGGACAAGTGCTGCTGCAACTGCTGGAAATGCGCTTGGATAATACTGTATTTCGGTTGGGTATGGCTCCTACCATTCCCGCAGCTCGCCAGTTAGTTAACCATGGGCATGTAACGGTTAATGGTCGTCCGGTGAGCATTGCCAGTTACCAGTGTAGACCGGGTGAAGAAATTGGGGTCAGAGACCGAGATCGCTCCCGTAAACTGGTAGATGCTAACCTGCAATATCCGGGTTTAGCCAACATTCCCAGTCATTTGGAGTTTGACAAAGCCAAAATGAGTGCCAAAGTCAATGGCGTAATTCAACGGGAATGGGTCGCTCTACAAGTGAATGAGCTACTGGTTGTGGAATACTACTCTCGTCTGGTATAAGCACGTCTGGTATAAACAGACCGACGCTAGACAAAGTCATTGTGGTAGGGGCGAAAAGTTTTTCGCCCCTACTTGCTTATTTAAGGTAAATCTTGAATCTCTAATTCTTGACTGATGCGGTTTAAATCTTCCCACAAGTTTTTGATGCGGTTGTAGGATTCGAGGGGGGTAAGTTTGCCATTGGTCTCTAAAGCGCTGATGAAACTGACTTTTTGGGCAAATTCTTGTAAATTGGCATTAAAAACCAGATTGTTGGGGGTGAATTTACCGTGGTAGTAGCTACGGGGATATAAAAATTGTTCTTTCATCATTGGCTCCTTAACGGATGTTAAAAGATGTTTGTTATGGAGGTTGAGGATAAACCACTTGAAATTCAGATTCTTCTAAAGATAAGAGAAGGAGTTCATTGGGGTCTTCAATGGGGTTTTGGATCAGTTGCACAATCCACCGTCCTTTCGCTTCTTCGGCTTTGAGATATCCTAATGCACCGGCTGCATAATCTGGATAGAGAACCTGTACTAAAGTTCCTGGTTTTAACATGGATAGACGGTTTGCATTGACAATTATTGAACCCCTTAACCTCATTTTAACCCAATCTAGAGACAACACTATCGATCTAGATCACAATGGGAATAGAAAGGCAAAAAGCAATAGATAATAAGCAATAAGTATAAGAGACTTATTGCTTATTACCTATTACCTAGCGCAAAGTGCTATATATCACGTTTAGAATTAGCGCTCTTCAGGAATACTTTCGTTTAGGGACCAACGATACTCTACAGGTAAGTTGGAGCGTTCGCAACTTTGTTCGAGTTGACGCTGTTGGGCAAGGGCTTTACGCAGGGTGGCAATCAGTTGGTGGACTTGCTCTCGTTGGACAGATTGACCTTCAACGGCTACCCAAGTTTGACGCTCTAGAAGTTGTAGGAGAAGTTCATAGTGAACATGAGAGGGAACCGGAATAGGCTGCATAGTTGAGTTGATCGAGGAAAAAGAGGTGTATGGAATGGGATGGAGATCCCAGGTTGTTTGGTTATTGTAGTTGATGTTTTTCAGGAAAGAGGGCGGCGAGTGCCTCTCGAGGGTCATCTTGTTTGACTAATGATTCTCCAATGAGGACGGCTTGAGCGCCCGCAGAGGCGACAAATTGTAGGTCTGCACGGGTATGAAGTCCCGATTCACTCACCAGGAGAATATTCCGATTTTGCAGGGTTTCGCGGCGATCGTTGTAGAGGTTTTCTGTGGTTTTCAGGTCTACAGTAAAATCTTCTAAGTTGCGGTTATTAATACCAATTAATTTTACCGATTCTAAGGATAATAGCCGGTCGAGTTCCTCTAGGGAGTGAACTTCAATTAAGGCAGTCATACCCAGGACATGAATGATTTTGCTAAAGTATTTCAGGTCTTGATCCGAGAGAATGGCAGCAATCAGGAGAACCGCATCGGCTCCATGAACTCGCGCTTGATAAATTTGGTACGGATAAATAATAAATTCTTTGCACAAGAGGGGTAAATCAACGGCAGCGCGAACTTTAGCTAAGTTTTCAAAGCTGCCTTGGAAAAATTTCCGATCGGTTAATACAGATACACAACTGGCTCCGCCTTGTTCGTAGGATTGGGCGATCGCCACCGGATCAAAGTTTTCCCGGATGACTCCTTTAGAGGGCGATGCTTTTTTTACCTCAGCAATGACCGCCGGTTGGGTTTTCCCCTCTCGGAGTGCCGTCAGAAAATCTTTGGGGGGAGCAACTGTTTCTATGCGCCGTTTCAAGTCGCTTAATGAGACTTTTTCCCGTTGTCCTTGGACTTCCGTTTCCTTGTGCCAGACAATTTTTTCCAGAATATTGCGGGGTTCGCTACCGGGTACACTCACTTGATATTGCAGGTGAGAGATCGAAAAGGTGGGACTAGGGGGACGACGGCGAATGTGCATGGAAGATTAAGGAAAAAGACCATAAGCCCATAGTGTTGCACAGATCCTAGGAGCATTGTCAAGGGAAGGAATGACTCAGACAATCCAAATGCGATATTGCCTCTTGGAAAGCAAGCCTATTGCCATTAATCAGGGTCTGTATAACTGCTTTGTAGTAACTCCATCATCCCTGTATCGTCAAATTCTGCGGCTAACTCTAGGATGCGATCGCCAAAAGCCTGATACTTTGGGTCTTTAGATTTCAGTCGTTGAGCTTCTTCTTCTATCGCTTGAATATCACCAATTTTAGTCGCGTTCCATAAAACGCTCAATTCTTCTTGTGTTGGGAAAATCAGGTCTTGCTGAACAGAGTCTTTTGTATTTTTTTTCTGTTCATAGATCCAGGTGAATTGCAAATATTTTTCTAAAAGAATGAATAACTTCTCTAAATCGATGGGTTTTTCTAGAAAATCATTACAGCCAGCGGCGATCGCCCAATTTCGATCGGCCAGTGATAAACTAGCGCTAGCGGCGATAATCGGCAACTCTTTGGAATAAGAATCCCGAATACTTGTCGCCAAGGCATATCCATCCATTTCTGGCATCACAATATCGGTAATCACCAAATCTGGATGCTCCTGTTGCACCTGTTCTAATCCTTCTCGTCCATTGGATGCTTCAAGCACCCTAAACCCTAATGGACTTAACACTTCCACAACTACCATTCGATTCACTTCATGATCGTCAACAATGAGGATTGTTTTGGGTTCTCCACTGCAACCGACAATCTTACCCTGTTCCAAATGCGTTGCACGACTGCTCCATTCCTCTGAACGGGGTAGGGTCACTTCAAACCAGAATTTACTTCCGATACCTAAGTGACTCTCCACCTGAATACGACTTCCCATCAGCCTCACAATTTGACTGCAAATGGTTAATCCTAATCCCGTACCTTGCGATCGCCGAGAAGTAGAACCCACTTGCTCAAAAGGGAGGAATATTGTATTCATCTGTTCTTGACTCATCCCAACGCCTGTATCTTCAATTTCAAAGCGTAGGGTAGCCATCTGAGGGTCATCTTCTGGAAGACAGGTCACCGAAAACATTACATTGCCTTGGTCGGTAAATTTAATCGCATTGCCTAAAAGATTGAGTAAGATTTGACGCAGACGTTTTTCATCGGCTTTAATTACTGTTGGTAAATTTTCGTCCGCTGCAAAATCGAGGCTAACGTCTTTT
Source organism: Roseofilum sp. (assembly GCF_982964205.1). Classification (NCBI taxonomy): domain Bacteria; kingdom Bacillati; phylum Cyanobacteriota; class Cyanophyceae; order Desertifilales; family Desertifilaceae; genus Roseofilum; species Roseofilum sp. The sequence goes on from NZ_CEZBFX010000092.1 coordinate 9,022, forward strand.
GTTTTGCCTCGCACTCGTGCAATTTCCACGACTCCAACCAAAAAAGAAGGCAAGTGCAACTCTTTAGGAAGGAGTTGCATTTTTTTCGCTTCAATTTTCGCCAGGTCGAGGATATCATTAATCAGGGTTAATAGATGAGAGCCTGCCTGTTCAATAACATCTACTCCTTTACGATGTTCATTGAGATCCTCAGCACGATGCATAATCTGAACATAGCCGAGGATGCCATTGAGAGGGGTACGCAATTCATGGCTCATATTGGCCAAAAATTCACTTTTGGCTTGGTTGGCGCGATCGGCTATTTCTTTTGCTTCAGATAGCTCGAATGTCCGTTCAGCCACTCCCTGTTCCAGTTGACTAAAAGAAGCTCTCAGTTCAGTTGCCATGCGGTTGAATGCTTTGGCAAGCGTCTTCAGTTCGGCGATCGCACCTCCAGAGACTTGCTGATCTAAATTGCCTTCTGACATTGCTTCTGAGGATTGAGACAGTTTTAAAATCGGTTGAGCAATCCAACGAGACGTATACCATCCCAAAACAATAGCAAGTCCTAATGCTCCAAGACACAATAAAATCGTGGTTCGTCTACTGGCTTGAATTTGGGCCATAAAATCCGATTCTGGAACCACAATCACAATCAACCAATCCAATCCAAACTCATCTTGATAAGGAAAAACTTGTAAGAATTGTCGTTGTTGTTCGCGATCGAAGTCTAATTGTTCTAAGGTTTTGATGTTTTTAAAATCAGTAAATTCTTTTAAAAGGTACTGGGCCGTTGCATGGGTTAAAACATCACTGCTTTCTCCCACATTTAAGCGTTCAACTTCTTCCCCTTCTTGACGAAACAGCTTTTCGGGGGTAGAAGTGGCCACCAATTGACCTGAACGTTCGATAATAAAAGCTTGTCCTGTTTTGCCAATCTCTAAATTTTGCAGAAAATTACTAATGTCAGTTAATATCAGGTCGGCGGCTGTGACTCCGATGAACTGTCCTTGTCGATCGTAGAGAGGAAGATCGGCAGTTAAGGCTAATTCTTGGGTCGAAAACAAAGTGTAAATTTCTGTCCAGACACCTTTTCCAGAACGATAGGCGGTTTGGTACCATTCCCGTTTTCGGGGATCGTAGTCTGGTATCCGATTCACCCGGTCTAAGCGTTGACCTTTTCCATCGAGCGTCCAAGTTTCAAAGTGATAATCTGTCCTTCGGTCAGACACTTCTAGAACAAAAGTCCGATCGGCTTTTCTTTGTACTCCTACATATTCTCGCTGCTCAGTTCCCAAGGCAATATAACTCACCATTTCAAACTGATGTATCTGAGAAAAAAAGTAGCGCTCTAAACCCGGAATATCCTCCAGATTCACTAGATCTAGAGTAACGGCTTCACGATTGATTGTATTCACCAGATGGGGCGTATTTAAATAAGTATTTAGCTGCTGTACAATTCGTTTAGCCAGTTCAGTCCGTAATTGAGTGGCGACATCATTCACAGCCTCTTGTCCATTGCGTAACGAGAGCCATCCTGTTAATCCAACAACCACAAAAATCTGGAGGACAAAGGGAATAATTAAAACGAGACGCAAATTGACTTTCATCATCAGACCTACAAAGATGAGATTACATAGCTAACTGGGGGCAGAATTAATAAGCTGGATAATCATTTTGTCTTCAAATTCAGCCGCTAAGGTGAGGATGCGATCGCAAAATCCATGATAGGCTGGATGGAGATCTTTTAACCGTTGTGCTTCTTGCTCAATGCCTACAATATCTCCGATTTTTGCCATTTTATACAACTTAACTAATTCATCACTTTTGGGAATAATGATTTCTGCTTCTTCCGTAAGATTTACAGATTCTATTGATTCATAAATCCATTGCATATGGAGATACTTCTGCAAGACAATCAACAGTTTTTCCATATCCACAGGTTTTTCTAGGAAATCATTACAGCCAGCGGCGATCGCCAAATTTTGATCGTTTAGTGATACACTGGCACTAGCGGCAATAATCGGCAACTCTTGAGAATAGGACTCCCGAACTATGCGAGCGAAGTCATATCCATCCATCTCTGGCATCATAATATCTGTAATGACTAAGTCAGGATGTCCCTGCTCTACTTGTTCTAATCCCTCTCGTCCATTTGAGGCTTCAAGTATCCTAAAATGTAATGGCGTTAATACTTCCGAAACCACTACCCGATTAACTGGATGATCGTCAACAATAAGGATGGTGGTTGAATCTCCAGTATATCCGATAATTTTTCCTTGGGATAAATGAACTCCAGAGCTAACCCATTCGTCAGAAATGGGAAACTCGACTTCAAACCAGAATGTAGTGCCTATGCCTAATGTACTTTTAACCTGAATTTCACTGCCCATCATTTCGGCAATTTGACGACAAATACTTAATCCTAAACCCGTTCCTTCTGAGCGTCGTGATGTAGAACCAACTTGCTCAAAGGGTAAAAATATTTTTGCCATTTGTTCTTCACTCATTCCTACACCTGTATCTTGGACGGTGAAGCAAATTTTTGCCTTATTTTCTGCTGTTCTCTGTGGGTTAGATACTGAAAAAGTTATCGTTCCTTGGTCAGTAAATTTAATCGAATTCCCCAAGAGATTAAGCAATAATTGCCGCAGACGTTTTTCATCCGCTTTAATTCCTGTGGGTAAGTTTTCATCGGGAAGAAACTGGAGGGTAATCCCTTTATTTTCAGCTCGCACTCGTGCCATTTCTGCCACTCCAACCAAAAAGGAAAGAAAGTGTAAATCTTTAGGAAACATTTCCATTTTTCTGGCTTCAATTTTGGCTAAGTCGAGGATATCATTAATCAAGGTTAACAAATGGGAACCGGCTTGTTCGATGACATCCACTCCCTGACGATGTTGATTGAGATCTCGGCTGCGATGCATAATCTGAACATAGCCAAGAATGCCATTGAGGGGAGTGCGTAGTTCGTGACTCATATTAGCTAGAAATTCGCTTTTCGCTCGGTTGGCACTATCGGCCATTTCTTTAGCCACGTGTAATTCGAGTTCAGCATGTTTGCGAGCGCTAATATCCGTATGGGACCCCACCATCCGCAGAGGTTGACCACTGCTGTCTCGTTCTACGACTTTAGCACGAGATAAAATCCAAATATAATCTCCCTGTTTCTGTCGCATACGAAATTCCAAATGAAAGGTTTCTGTGGTGGTTTGCAAATGGTCTTGAATCACCTGTTTTGCATTCGGTAAATCTTCTGGATAAACCAAATTTTCCCATGAGGAAAATTGATTAGGAATTTCGGAGTCATCATAGCCTAACATCTTTTTCCAACGGGGAGACAAATAAACTTCATTTAAAGCAATCTTCCAGTCCCAAATCCCATCATTTACACTTTCATGTACCAATTGTAAGCGTTCTTGACTCAAGCGTAAGGCTGTTGTCCGCTCTTCTACTCGTTGCTCTAGAGTATCAAAGGATTCTTTTAACTGAACCGCCATTTGATTAAAGGTTTGGGCTAAAATTTTTAATTCAGTAATATGTCCTCCCTTCACTTGCTGAGATAAATTTCCTTTAGCCATGGCTTCGGATGATTCTACTAGACGTAAAACCGGTTTAGAAATCCAACGAGAAGTATAAATTCCTAAGAGTATTGCTATTCCTAACGCAGCGAAACAAAGCCAAATGGTTGTGTGGGTATTGGCATTGATTTGGCTCATAAAATCTGATTCTGGAACCACAATGACAATCAACCAATTTAACCCAAACTCATCTTGATAAGGAATTACGTCTACACAGTACCGTTCATTCTCAAGATTTAAGAACAGTTGTTCCTCTTGATCAATATTCGATAAATTACCAAATTTACGGGTTAAGAAATGGGTCGTTTCTTGGGTCATAAAATCTTGACTTTTCGTTGCCATCAATCGCTTTGACTCTTCTTCTCGAGTAGAAGGGAGAAAAAGAGATTCTTTAGTTGAAGTGGCAACTAAAAATCCAGAGCGTTCTAAAATAAATGCTTGTCCAGACTGACCCATTTCCAACTGACTGAGGAATTGGTTAATATCCAATAGCATCAGATCGCTACCAATTACTCCCTTCAACTGATTCTCTTGGTCATAAATAGGAGTTCCAATGGTAATGGCTAAACGAGAGTATGTAGAGTAAGTATAAATATCACTCCAAGTTGAGCGTTTTTGAGTTGCAGGAGCAATATACCAAGGACGATGACGGGGATCGTAGTCTGGATAAGAAGCCAATAATTCTTCAGTTCGTCTACCTTGCTTATCGGTTGCATAAGTATTCACAGCATAACTGGTTAAAGCATCAACAATATCAATATTAAAGCCGCCTTCATGCAGCCGATCCAATCCATAGAATTCTCCTTCTTCATTACCGACTAAGATATAGCTTACACTGGGAAAATTATGGATTTGTTTCCAGAAATAGCGTTCCATACTGCGAGGATTATCTACATTCAGGTAGCCTAAATCTATGGCATCTAAAATATTTTTATTCACCATATAAGGGGTGCGTAAATAACTCTTCAAGTGTTGTTGAATGCGATCGCCGGTTTCTCGCTGTAACTGAGTAACCAAATTTTCTACAGTTTTTTGTCCATTGCGTAATGAGAGCCATCCCGTCAATCCGACAACCGTAAAAACCTGGAGGACAAAAGGAACAATTAAAACCAAACGCAAATTGACTTTCATATCCAGTCTCCTATGTAACGGGAGGACTTCCGATTGTCTTCAGCTTAGTAAGTAGAGGTTAAGGTTGAATTATGGCGTAATGTGGTGTAGTTGAGCGTAACCTACTTTACTAATACTCTAGATAATTGGAGGTTCTGTTTACCCTTTAATATGATATCAAATCCTTAAATTTTGGCTACCTTCTCTCCTTGAGAGATAATTGGCTTAGAGCAAACGGTTAAGCGCAACTTCATTGGGAGAGGGATTTTCTGGACATGAAAGCGAGAGAGTATTTCTAAAATACTATATCCTCTATGTAAAGTTTAAGACCAGACAAGCAGTATAGAAATGGTCAGGCGAGTTGATACTCACCTAAGCATTTCTCCTAAAAATGAGGTGCAATTTAACCGACTGCTCGCTTGTACGCTTCATCGAGGACTTCTGAGAGAGTTGGATGGGTATGGACTAAATGAGCAAGGGTGTGGACAGATTCCCGTTTCGCTATTGCTGCTGATGCTTCATGGATTAAATCTGCCGCATGGGGACCGATAATGTGAACGCCGAGAACTTCCCCATTATCCTTACGGTAGATCAATTTAGCCATTCCTTCCGTCTCGCCTTCGGCGATCGCCTTAGAATTCCCCTTAAAATAAGAGCGAGCTGTAGCAATTTCAAAGCCTTCCGTTTCAGCAAGTTCCTTCGCTTGCGGTTCGCTCAATCCCACGTAACTAATTTCCGGGTGAGTAAACGCCGCCGCCGGAATCGAGCGATAATCAATAGTACGCGGACGATCGCACATATTTTCCACTGCCACAATTCCTTGAGCCGAAGCAGCATGGGCTAACATCATCTTACCCGTCGCATCCCCGATCGCCCAAAGATGGGGAACCTTTTCCCCACCCGACAATACTGCCATCGTATCGTCAACCGGAATAAAACCGCGTCGATCCAACTCTACGCCCACTGATTCTAAGCCCATATTCTTCGCTGTCGGAACACGTCCCGTTGCCACCAAGCACGCATCCACTTCTAAAACTTCTTTAACTTCCTTCGTCTTCGCATCCGCCAACTCAATTGTCACTGGAGATCCGGGCGTAACTTTCATCGCCAACATCCCCACACGAGTTTCAATATCACGAGGAGAGATGAGAACCCGTTGCGCTTGTTTAGCAATATCGGGATCGAACGTTGGCATCAACTTATCCAACGCTTCAATGAGGGTTACCTCACACCCCAACGCCGTATACACATCGGTAAACTCTAAACCAATATAGCCACTGCCAATGACTGCAATCCAGGGGGGCAAAGACTCCAAACGCACCGAATCATCGCTGGTAAACACCGTTTTATGATCGATCTGAATTCCTGGGGGCACAAAGGGAACCGAACCCGGAGCCACAATAATATCCTTGGCGGTAAACGTCTTCAAGTCTCCCTCATTTTCCACCGTCACCTTCTGGGGAGCTGCCACCTTACCCCAACCGCGTAGAATATCAACCTTCAGCCGTTTGAGACTATTCGTCAGGTCAGATTGGATTTTATCGACTAAAGTATTGGCATGATCGGCGATCGCCTGACGCTCAAAACTCACATCACCGACTTGAATCCCCAAATCCTTCAAATGATCCGCATCCTGTAATTCCCGCACTCGTCCAGAAGCCGCTAACAGAGCTTTAGAAGGGATGCATCCTCGGTTAACACAGGTTCCCCCCATATCTGCTGCTTCTACAATTGCCGTTTTCAGCCCACAACTCACAGCATGGAGAGCTGCCCCATGTCCACCGACTCCAGCACCAATAATGATCAAATCGTAATCAAACTCGCTCATGTTTTGCTCCGGCTTCTGTAATTCACTAACTCGTTTGACCTTGATTTTACAACGCTTCGGGGTTCAGACGATTCAGTGAGTTATAACAGAAGAAAAACTTAAGTATGGTGGCATCAACCGAACCTAGCGTATTCTTTTTACCCTTATGAATCAACATCCACAAGACCCCCACACCCATGCCGAACAACAATTTCAGCACTCCCTGCATCAATTGGGAGAAACCCTAAAAACCGGTAAAATTCCCCAATCTTCTGCCCAAAAGTCCGACCCCTTGAGTAAGCATCAGTTTCAAGAACCAGAGGCTATTGATGAGGCTACCCTAGAGGAAGCAGCAGCGGACATAGAAGAGTTTATGAAGCAACTATCAGAAGATGAATAGTCCCATAGTCCCTTAACCTCCAGCCAACCATGAACCCAACTTCCCTAAAAAGTCCCATTATTTACCCCGAACCTGATGGAGCGCCCATGGCTGAAAGCGATCCCGCTCGCGATTACCTTGTTTATGGCGTAGAATCCCTGAGATTCTACTTCCAAAATCGTTCAGATGTTTACGTTTCCGGTAATCTCTGGCTCTCCTACGAGCAAGGAGTTCCCGATGCCGTGGTTTGTCCCGATGTCTTCGTTGTCTTTGGGGTTGAAAATCGTCCCCGCAGAAGTTACCGCGTATGGGAAGAAAATAACCGTTATCCCGATTGGGTTTTAGAAGTGACTTCCATGAGTACCCGACACAAGGATGAACGAGATAAACCCGTCACTTATGCCCAAATGGGGGTAACGGAATATTTCCAGTATGACCCCAGTGGTGATTATTTGCAGCCTCGTTTGCGAGGACGCAGGTTAGTTAATGGAGCGTATCAATTGTTGACGCTCAATGAGTTAGATGATGGTACATTATCCGTTTTTTCTCAGGTTTTAGGTTTAGAAATGAGAGTGCTACCGGATGGTAAATTGCGGTTTTTTGACCGAGAGAGAGGGGAGTATTTGCGCAGTCCGGATGAGTCGGAGCGCGATCGCTTGCAAGAACGCCAAAGGGCTGAAAATGAACGCCAAAAGGCTGAAAATGAACGGCAACGTGCCCAACAAGCAGAACTGGCTTTAGAGGAGGAGCGCCAACGGGCTGAACAAGAACAACAACGCGCTCAACAAGCAGAAGCCGAATTACAAGCCTTACGCCAACGTCTGCTAGAACAGGGTATTGATCCGTCTAGTCTGGAATAGGCGACACCAGGGGTGGGCTACATCGGATGGGTTCTCCCCGATCTACAATATTGACGACCCTATTTTTGATTTTCATTGATTGTTTCATGGCTCAAACCGAAGCTCTGGTTATCCTTTCTGGTGGACAAGATTCAACCACCTGCGCTGCATTAGCTACACAACAATTCGATCGCATTCATGGGCTGACGTTTGATTATCAACAGCGTCATCGCATTGAGCTGGAAAGTGCCCAAGCCGTGGCTCAGAAGCTGGAATTGGCAAGTCATGAAATCGTCTCAGTGGGGCCCATTTTGAAGAGTACGAGTCCTTTAGTAAGCGAAACCCCTTTGGCAGAGTATGAGAGTGCCGAGGCGCTGCCAGGGGGCATTGAAGCCACATTTATTCCCGGACGTAATATTTTGTTCTTAACCTTGGCAGCGAATCGGGCGGCGCGTTTGGGGATTAAAGATATGGTTTTAGGAGTGTGTGAGACGGATTTTGCCGGGTATTGGGATTGTCGTCAGAGTTTTATTAATGCCATGGGCGTGGCATTGGGTGAGGGAATGTACGGTGATGGTGAGGCGTATCGGATTCATACCCCCTTGATAAGTTTAACGAAGGCGGAGTCAGTAAAGTTGGCTCAGGAGGCGTTAGGAGATCGCTTCGAGTCAGTCATGGAGTTAACCCATACTTGCTATGCCGGGGTGAAAGGAGGATGCGGTAAGTGTCATGCCTGTATCTTAAGAGATCGAGGTTTTCAGGAAGCCGGAGTTGCCGATCCGATTTGGAAATATCGAGGCGCTAACCGTGGCAGTTCTGGGACAGAGATATCGGAAGATCGAACCTATGGAGATCGCGCCATTGAAGAAGCGGCTCACCATCGACTAGAAATTTGGCCCAACCCTTCTCCAAACCATGATTATATCATTCATCTGGAACATCCGGAGTTTACTGCCCTTTGTCCGCGATCGGGTTATCCAGATTTTGGCACTATTGTCTGTGATTATTTTCCCGGTCAATCTGTTTTAGAACTCAAAGCTTTTAAGCTTTATATTAACAGTTTTCGCCAACAAAGAATCAGCCATGAAACTGTAGTTAACCAGGTAGCCGATCGCCTGATGGCAGAAGTAAAACCCAAAGCACTGCGCATTATCGGCGATTTTACTAGGCGTGGAGGCGTAAAAACCGTAATTACCGCTTATCGAGGGGAAGACATGAGTTTCCCTGATTATCAACCCAATTTGCTTTAAAACTCTTGCCTATTGCCTCCCCAAAAAACTGTCGTAACTCACTCATGAAGCTATGGAACTGATCGAAATTCTCAAAGCAGACTATGAACGGTTTCCCGTCAACCCAACCTATAGTATTTATGCGCCAGATGTGTATTTTAAAGATCCAATGACCGAATTCTGGGGAGGCGATCGCTACCAACAGATGATATCCTGGATGGAACGCTGGTTCCTGAATATCAAAATGGACTTACACCACATCCAGCAAGAAGGAAACACGATCCACACCCGATGGACATTGCACTGGAATACTCCCCTCCCCTGGAAACCCCGTATTTCTATTCCTGGATCGAGTGAACTCCAAATCAATGAGAATGGCTTAATTAATTCCCATATCGATCATTGGGATATCTCGCGCTTAGATGTCTTAAAGCAACATATCGCGCTTCGCGCTGGTAATCGGGAATAGATAAGCCATTTTTCCCTCCTATAGAGACGATCAAGACAGGGTAAGATGATGGGGATGGCTCGACACGCGATCGAGCCATGCTCGAACAGCAGGATATTCAGAAAGATCGAATCCTCCTTCATCAGCTACATGGGTATAAGCGTATAACGAAATATCTGCAATCGTTAGAGAACCATTGACGAGAAAGTCTGTTTTTGACAATTGCTGCTCCATAACAGAGAGTGCTTTATACCCAGAAGTGTTGGTGCGATTCGTTTCTGCGAAAATGGAAGCCTCTAATGGCTGAAGTGTAGGCAGAGCAAGGATTCTAACGAACCTTGACAACTCAATTTCCGTGAGGGTGAAAGTCCATCCCTAAACTTTACCTTATAGCCAATCATAGTCGGAATATAATCAAGAAATTTGGCATCATTCTCCTGACCAAAATTGAGCAGGCATTCTGTGGGATTACCCTGACTTATGTTGATCCCATTGAGTAACTTCACTTGATGGTAATTTGGTTTCCAGAAGAGTTTACTCGTCAGAGTGATTACGGTTGAATCTATTGGCAATAAGGTTAGAGCTTCTACTCTATTTTTCTTTTTTAACTGATGAAGTAATTGATTATAGATACGATATAATTTGTGGTCTTCTCTGGATTTACAGGCTTTGGAGAAAGTTGATATATCCACCTTAATTCCTGTATGATTCAATCGGTAGAACAAGTCTCTCATACGGGTCAAACTACTATCGAGTACGAAGTTTAACCAGATTTCAAAGAAGAGGCGAGAGTTCAGAACTGGGTAGTCATGAGGAGATAATGACTTGAGAATGGGTTGGACAAGATTTGTAAAAGACGCTACCATTTGTAGAATATTGTTTGAATATTTGAGCATAGAATACCATATTTTATCCTCTTTTTTTCGACATTAAGCTAACATGCAACACTTCTGCTGCATTTCCTTCTGTTCTTTTTTGCTTTACTAATTTGTGAACTAAATTTTTACTCACTGAAAATCTAGCGGATACTTGTCTAATTGAATACTTTTCTACTAGATGCGCTTTGACTATTTTCTCTCGTAAATCTAGGCTGTATGCTTTCATTAGCTCCTCCATAGCCTCTTTTTCTTCAGGGTACACCATTACAGCGCAAAGCACTGTATATAACTTTCCTGCTCCCTCTTTGTGATACCCATATTATATAACATTCGATCCTCCTCTATGATTTTCTCTTCATCCATAGGTGATGTTTATGTGATGGTCATGTGATTGGTTTGTTGATGAAATGCTATGGCAATGCTTCCATCCATAAGTTTTCTCTATTGCTATGATCTATTTGCCTTGCACTGTTTTGGAGTCGTATAGGATGAGTTTAGGTAGATTTTAGTCCGGTTTTAGGCAAATCAGTGGGTTTTTATCCCGCCATTCCTAGGCGAGAGTCATAGTATGTAAGCTACGAATTTAAACTGGGGTGCTAGGATTCGAACCGTAGAGCCATTTGATAGCTAACGCTATTTGAATGGCTAGAAGCTATGCTCTACATACGTTCAACACTTTG
>NZ_CEZBFX010000093.1:0-19845 GCF_982964205.1 Roseofilum sp.
GCGCTCTGAGGGTCTATGGATGCACAATCATGAAAATCATTCACTTGTCAGGATACGGGGATGGGGAGATATCCACTAATCTCCGTAGGGTGAAGCACGACAAGAAAGTTGACAAAAATTCATCAAAACTAATACTCATTCACTTTAGTTCAAAAAAGTACCCCAATTGCTTTAAAAGAGATTGCGAGTTGTTCAATCTTGATGCAGAAGAGGTAACCTCAAAAAATAACGAAGTGATGGTGCATACCTGCAATAAAGGATAAAAAATGCCCATCATACCCTCCTTTACCTTAAGAATTGAGGAGAATATTATGAAAGAAACAGGAGTATTGAGCAGCCGTAATGTGGCCATTGTTGGCCCTTACATGAGTGGTAAAACCACGCTGCTCGAAAGTTTAGAATATGTCAGCGGCGCACTATCGCGCAAAGGCTCGACAAAGGACGGAACCAGTATTGGAGATGGATCGCCCGAAGCGCGATCGCAACAAATGAGTGTTGAAATTAATGTTGCCTCCACAGACTATCAAGACATTCATTTCACATTCCTCGACTGTCCCGGTTCCATCGAATTTGCCCAAGAAACCTACAACGCTCTTGTGGGCGTAGGTGCAGCCATTATTGTCTGCGAACCCGAACCCGATCGCATCCTCACCCTGGCTCCTCTGTTCAAATTCCTAGACGACTGGGAAATTCCCCATCTCGTCTTCATCAATAAAATGGATCGCGTCTGCACTGACGAAGAACGCTGCCTAACCAGTTTTTCCGCTCTGCTTACCGCTCTACAATCTGTATCTTCACGCCCGATCATTCCCCATCAATTCCCGATCGCCGCTCAAGACAAAATCATCGGTTATATTGACCTAGTCAGCGAACAAGCCTACCACTACCACCCCGATGCCCCTGCCGATCCGGTTCCCCTTCCAGAGTCCCTCAAAGATGCTGAAACTCAGGCGAGAACCCAGATGCTCGAAACCTTAGCTGACTTTGACGATCGCCTGCTCGAAGAACTGCTCGAAGACATCGAGCCTTCCCAGGAAGAAATCGTCAAAGACCTGAAAATGGAATTAGGAGCCGATTTAATCGTGCCCGTATTCCTCGGTGTGGCTTCCGAAGGCTATGGTGTGCGTCCGCTCCTGGATGCTCTGAAACGAGAAGCGCCCTCCCCAGATGTCACTTCAAAGCGGCGTGGAGTCGATCTAGACAGCGATACCCCCATTGCCCAGGTCTTAAAAACCTTTTACACTCCCCAAGGCGGAAAAATGTCTCTGATCCGCGTTTGGCAAGGAGAAATTACGGAAGGTCTAGTCCTCAATGGAGTCCGCCCTGGTGGAATTTATCGCCTATTCGGACAACAACAAAACTCAGTCTCCAAAGCCGGAATTGGAGAAATTGTAGCCCTAGCACGGATGGATGGGGTGTACACAGGAGATACCCTATCGCCAACGAAAAAGGTCGAAGGACTACCCAAAGCGGATAGAGTCCAACCGGTTTATGCCATGGCGATCGCCCCCCAAAACCGCAAAGACGAAGTCAAACTTACCCCGGCTCTCAACAAACTCCTAGAAGAAGACACTTCCCTCTATTGGGAACAACACGGAGACACCCATGAAGTTATCCTCTGGGGACAAGGGGAAATTCATCTCAAAGTCAGCCTAGAGCGACTCAACCGTAAATACAACATCCCCATGGCCACCCATTTACCCAGGGTTGCCTACAAAGAAACCATCCGTAAAACAGTTGAGAGCGTTCACGGACGCTATAAACATCAAAGTGGCGGTCACGGTCAATTTGGCGATGTCTACTTAAATATCCGCCCCTTGGAGAGGGGAGAAGGCTTTGCCTTTAATGACACCATCGTTGGTGGAGTCGTGCCTAAACAATATATTCCTGGTGTAGAAACCGGAGTACGGGAATATCTGAGCCAAGGGCCTCTAGGCTTCCCTGTGGTTGATGTGGGGGTTACTCTCACCAATGGGAGTTACCATAGTGTAGACAGTTCCGAACAAGCGTTTAAACAAGCGGCTCGGTTAGCGATGAACACAGGGATGAGTCAAGGTAAACCCACCTTACTCGAACCGATCGCCGCTATTACCATTTCTGCACCCACGGAATTTACCTCCAAAGTCTTGCAACTGCTCAGTGGTCGTCGCGGTCAAATTCTCGGTTATGAACCCTTCGACTCTTGGAAAGGATGGGATCAAACTTCTGCGTATCTTCCCCAAGCTGAAATGCAAAACTTTATTATTGAGTTGCGCTCTTTGACCATGGGGGTCGGTTTCTTTGATTGGAAGTACGATCACTTACAAGAAGTCCCGGATAAAATTGCCGATCGCGTTTTAGCAACCACGGGTGAATAGATGGCTTGCAGAAGTCAGGCAATTGTTAGGGTGGGCAGTGCCCACCCTCTTAAGGTGAGGAACAAGATGGCGAGTGGCGAGTTTGCGGCAGTTGGACAATTCTCCATCTCGAATATTGAGGAAAGAGACGATGCGCGAGTCAGTGATTTATCAGGAAATTCACGAAGAAGGTCTGCTCGAAGGCATTCAGCGAGGTTTACAACGGGAAATTTCTTTAGTTACTCGTCTCTTGACGCGACGAGTGGGGGAACTCTCTCCGGAATTGGAAGCGCAGATTCAGTCTTTGTCTGTGGAAACGTTGGAAGATTTGGGGGAAGCGCTGCTAGATTTTACTGGCGTTGAGGATTTAGTGTCTTGGTTGGGCGATCATGCTGGGTAGCGATCGCCCAAATTTCCCCTAACATAGACAATACCCTTCCGATTACCCTGAATGCCTTGGCCTACGACAACGCTTGCAAATACCTTGCCGAAAAATTTCCAGAGTCCTTCATCCAATGGTTGCTTCCCCTAGGGCCACCCACCCCCGTTGAAGTCCTCAAAACCGAACTGATACAAGAACCCATCCGTGCAGACTCCCTGACGTTCTTAAAAGCGGGTAATCAAATTCTGCACATCGAGTTTGAAACCCGTCCCTACTCCAAACCTCCCCTACCGTTTAGGATGCTCGACTACTATGTGAGACTCAAACGGCAATATGGTGGCTCCGTGCATCAAGTGGTAATTTTCTTGAGAGAAATAGTGTCAGAACAAGTTTTGCTCTCCAAGTATGAGGACGGAGCAACTCGACATCCCTACCAAGTGATTAGACTCTGGGAACAAGACCCCAATTTTCTCCTCTCTTCCACCGGTTTACTGCCCTTAGCTACCTTATCGAAAACCAACGAACCACGCCAGTTACTACAGCAAGTGGCTAATCAGGTTGCTACAATCGAGGAGACTAAACAACAAGCAGATGTCCTCGCTTGTAGTCAAGTGCTGGCAGGTTTGAGATTTGACAAAAAGTTAATTAGACAATTATTGAGGAAAGAGACGATGCGCGAGTCCGTGATTTATCAGGAAATTCATGAAGAAGGTCTTCTAGAAGGAATTCAGCAAGGAATTCAGCAAGGACAGAAAAGAGAAGCGGTCTCTTTTGTCATGCGCCAATTAACACGACGAGTGGGGGAACTTGCTCCAGAACTAGAAGTCCAGATTCAGTCTTTGTCAGTGGACACTCTGGAAGATTTGGGGGAAGCGCTGCTCGATTTTACGGGAGTTGAGGATTTGGTGTCTTGGCTTGGGGAGCGACTATCTTAATGTTGAGGAAGTGGAACTGATGACTGTTGACGAAGCGCTGGCGATCGCGTTAGCGATGCGTAGCATTATCGCCGAAACTCTTCTAGATGGAGAAGGACTCAACGATGTCCAGCAGTTCATCTTTCGGCAATGTTGGCAAGGAAGATGTTCCTATCCGCAAATCGCTGAAGCTTCCAATTACGATGATGAGTATATCAAATCCGTTGCCGCTAAATTGTGGAAACAACTCTCAGGGGTTCTCGACGAAAAGGTAAAGAAAAGTAACCTACAGGCAGTCTTTAAGCGATACTTGCGCCGAAATTCCATCATTTTGCATCGCACCCAGGAAATCGAAGTTAACCTCAATGGTGCAAATCTCAGTGGAGCCACCTTAAATTTAGCTAACCTCAGCAGTGAAGCTGTCTTACACGCTAAAACTTTAGAATCAGAACTACTGCCAGAAAATCCACCTGAAACCAACTCTTATCCAGAAGCTCCCAAATATCTCTGGAACGGTTGGCATTTTGATTGCGAAGCTCAACTCAAAATAGCCGAAGCCCTAGATCGCGCCAATGTTCTCTTCTTCCCCAATGCCAAAGCACGCCTCACCACATCAGACGGGAGAGAAAACAAAGACGCGCACTTCCTTGTGTTCCACCAAGGCAAATGGGGCATTCTGGAAGTCGTCTCTCCCGATCGGATAGCAAAAACGGGAGAGACAGACAACCCATTTGAACCCCATGGCATCTCCCTGATCCATTGCTGCGACTATAACCAATGCAACGAAGATGGCGATCGGGTTGTGCGAGAATTCCTAGAGCTTTTGACTCAAGAATAAAACTAGATAACAACGTACTAATTAGTCATCGCTCTAATTAAAACTTCTTTGAGAGCAATTCCTTCTTCTTCGATCTCATTAATTGTAATCGTGTCCACAATATCAAATCTTGCTCCTGCACTTTGCAGGTCATCATCCAACGTTTTCAAGAATGTTGTGGCTTCAGCATCATGTCCAATTTGGATAAACGACAATGCTAATTCATCATCTCTCTCAATTTTCTGGGTCGCAGTGATAATAGCATCAATAACTGCTTTCGGATGATCGGGTTGCCCATCAGTAACGACAAGAAATGTTTCACCACCCAACTTTGCTTGACCTTGTTCTTTACGTTGAAAATAGTTATTTAGAGCATCTTGTAGCACCTGAGCCATTTCGGTTCTACCAACAGGCTCATTTTCCCTGAAGATTTCTTCTACTTTTTCAGAGGTTACATGGTCATAACGCCTAAATTTAGATGAGAAGGTATATATAGTAACACCATCCGAATTCAATTGTTCACACTTGCTGGCTATAGCTAAGGTTGTTTCTTGCATGACTTCCCAACGACTTTTACCAGCTTCACAATCTTTTTTTGCCATAGTACCACTCTTATCGATAATCAGAGTGTAGCTACGATTTTCTAAATCAATAGACATAAACTCTCCCGAACTAAATCAACAGTATTTTTTAAACAGCACAGAAAATCTCTTTAGCCAAACGACCAAGAAAGCTTGTACTTTTTTTGATAAAATTTCCTATATCAGGATCGATTCCAGTATTGTCAACTAGCCAATCAATACCTTTTATTACACAATGAATGATTGCTGCATCTATTAATTCCTCTAGTCCTTCTTCAAGAGCCATGTTCATTTTGTTTTGTTCACCTAAACTCATTTCAATAAAATCCATGTCTAAACTCATAGCTATCACCTTAATTTACGTTTTTTTGTATCCATAACTTCAATATTTTTGAGTATTCAACCAACGACGAAATTCAAAAAGGGTCTTTTTATTTCCTGGGTCATATACTAATAAATTGCAAAGATTTTCAGTTTTTTCAAAAGGAACTCGATCTAGAGCATCACCAGAAACAATATGGCGAAATTGAAGGGTTGCTTCGTCTCCAAGCTTGTTTAGGATAACCAACATCAATTTGTTGAGATTATACCTCAAGATTGCTGAACATGGAATGACTCTGTAATTATCATACAAACGATCGAATAGATCTTGGTATTGAGAATATTTTTTTTGATATGTACTTAGTTTTTCATCATTCATATAACCTTTATAGTAAATCAGTCTTGAGATTTTGTCGCATTCAAAATTTTCTTCTGGAATATCAAAGTCACAATCATTATATGTTTTTGATACAATTAAGTTTCCATAAGGCTCAATAAAAGTCTTTTGATAAAATAAAGATTTTTGTTCCAGTGTTTCTTTTGTTTGTGGAGGAGGTAAAAACTTGACAAAATTACCGATTTTTGCAGCGATCCACGAAGGAGGATGCAGAACATCCGCTTTGGTCAAAATGAAGGTCAGTTTACTCATTAAGACAGCCTTCTGTTCTAGAGTATACCCCTCCATGATCTTTTTCAATGACTGTTGATCAAAAACCACAGAGCGATTGTCAGCATGAATTGCCCATAGGATAACATCAGAAGATTGCAAGTGTTCTCTATACTGTTTTAAATAGCCTTCATCTGCTTCCTCTGACTCTCCGATTCCCGGAAGATCGTAAAAATACAGTGTACCTCCTTCCTTAATTTGGACGGGTATCTCTTCTATCTCTTTCGTGCAGGGCTTCACTGGATCGGTCTTCAGATTAGTACCAAATAACGCATTGAGTAGAGAGGACTTGCCAACTCCAGTTTGACCCACAATCGAAACCCAAAACTGGCGATTATCGATTCGCTTTTTCAGTTCCTCTTGAACCAGTTTAATCTGATCTGGAGTTAAACTAACATCTTCCATTTGTCTTAGATGATTTGACCATAGGTCAGTTTACCAACTGAAGGCCACAGTGTCAGTGATAAAAAGGATTAAAAAGTAGCAAAAAGTGATTTATTTTGCGAAAATCTTGTAAACTTAAGTTAAGATGCTATTGTTTAACTCCCTTGGCCTACGACAACGCTTGCAAATACCTCGCTGAAAAATTCCCAGAGTCCTTTATCCAATGGTTGCTTCCCCTAGCGCAACCCACCCCCATTGAAGTCCTCAAAACTGAACTGATACAAGAACCCATTCGTGCTGATTCTGTAACCTTCTTAAAAGCGGGTAATCAAATTCTGCACATCGAGTTTGAAACCCGTCCCTACTCCAAACCTCCCCTACCGTTTAGGATGCTCGACTACTATGTGAGACTCAAACGGCAATATGGTGGCTCCGTGCATCAAGTGGTAATTTTCTTACGAGAAATGGTTTCCGAACAAGTTTTAGTCTCCAAGTACCAAGATGGAGAAACCCAACATCCTTATCAGGTAATTCGACTCTGGGAACAAGACCCCAATTTACTTCTATCGTCTCCCGGTTTATTGCCCTTGGCCACCTTATCGAAAACCAGCGAACCGCGCCAGTTGCTACAGCAAGTGGCTAATCGTGTTGCTACAATTGAGGAGAGCAAACAACAAGCAGATGTCCTAACTTGTAGTCAAGTGCTGGCAGGTTTGAGATTTGAGAAAAAGTTAATCAGACAACTATTGAGGAAAGAGATGATGCGCGAGTCAGTGATTTATCAGGAAATTCACGAAGAAGGTTTGCTAGAAGGAATTCAGCGAGGAATTCAGCGAGGTTTACAACGGGAAATTTCTTTAGTTACTCGTCTCTTGACACGACGAGTGGGGGAACTCTCTCCAGAATTGCAAGCGCAGATTCAGTCTTTGTCTGTGGAAGTGTTGGAAGATTTAGGGGAAGCGCTGCTTGATTTTACGGCAGTTGAGGATTTAATGTCTTGGTTGGCAGAGCGCCAATCTTAAGTTGAGGAAGTAGAACGGATGAGTGTTGATGAAGCGCTGGCGATCGCCGTTTCTAATCTGAATTTTTCTTATCCTGACCAACCTACAGTCCTGCAAAACCTCAATTTCACCATTCGAGAAGGGGAACGGGTAGGGTTAATTGGCCCCAATGGAGCCGGAAAAACTACGCTATTTTTTTGTTTGTGTGGAGTCTTATCCCCAACGAGCGGAGAGATTCAACTCTGGGATAAACCTGTTGAGGTGGGACAGTTTCGGCCAGAAATTGGTTTAGTCTTTCAAAATCCCAACGATCAGCTCTTTTCGGCTTCTGTCTGGGATGATGTGGCCTTTGGTCCAGAAAATATGGGTCTGTCTCCCGATCGCGTGAAAGCCTGTACTGAAGAAGCCTTGAGCTTAACTGGAGTGACCGAATTAGCCGATCGCCCTCCCCATCATCTATCAGGGGGGCAAAAGCGTATGGTGGCGATTGCCTCTGTATTATCCATGCATCCCCAAGCGATCATTTATGATGAACCCAGTGCTAATCTCGATTTGCGATCGCGGCGACGGTTAATCAACTTCCTCCAAGCGTCCCGAGAAACCCTCCTCATTTCCTCCCATGACCTCGATTTAATCCTAGAAGTCACCTCTCGCACGCTCCTCCTCGACTCGGGTAACATCATTGCAGATGGGCCGACTGTAGAAGTTATGGGAAACACGCAAACCATGATTGACCATGGTTTAGAGGTTCCCTACCGACTCCAATAATACAGCGCTTGCCCATTCCCCATTCCCCACTCACGTTTTCCTTTCCCTCACCAAACTTAAACGCTGCCATGCCCCCTGAGCATCGTAACTGCGAATTAACCGTAGGCGCTCAGTAGGAGAAATTAACCATCCCACCTCTAAAAAGAAGGGTTTTCCAGATTCCACCTTAATTGGGGTGGTTGTTGAACCGCCATCGGGGAGTAAGAGGACTTGTACCGGTTGAGATCCTCCAGTAAATTCTAGTCTTGAACCGTCTAAGGTGGTGGTTGAGTTCAGGGAAATATCGCCGCTCTTGAGTGTTTGAGTAATTTGATTACCCTCTCGTGAAATAGATAGGGTGCTTCGAGTATAGTTTGGGGGACGTAAGTCAGGATAGAGAGCGATCGCTTCTCCTTCCCAAGTTCCTAAGAGTTGATCGATCGTTAAAAGGGGACGTTCGGGAACGGTTGTGTCTCGGAGTTTTTCCCGAATTAGGGTAATTCGATCCAGGTAGCCTTTTTGATAAAGGATAACAAATCGTAAACGGCGCTGTTCGTGAATGAAGCCAAATTCACCCCCAAAAGTACCTACTGGGTTATAGTGGGCGCTGCCTTGGGAAAAGTGCCCATTGTCAAAGAAGAGAAGGTTGCGATGGAGAGATTTGTATTCAAGTTCTAGAATTGGGGGCGGGGTTTCTCCTGGGGGAAAACGTTGTACGGTCTGATAAACAGTTTGGTTGTTATCTCTACCTTCAAAAGTAACGACGGTGGGGGTATCTTTTTCTACGATGCCTAGGGGGGAGAGTTGGGTAAAAGAACCGTCCCAAATACCGAGGTTTTCTAGGAGGTTTTGCCACTGCGATCGCATAATTTAGGGAATAGGGAATGGTTAATTTGTTGTGTCTTCACAAACTTGTGGGAGTACTGCGCCGTTTACACAAGCCTGTTCTGCCATAGCTACGGCTACTGCGTCAAATACGGGAGTCGCCCATTGGGTAGCGGCTTCCCAGGATCTCGCTTTAGCCATAATTTCCCTGGCTTGGGCAACTTCTAGAATAGCGACATGGGGATTATATTCGGCTGCGCGTTCAATTAAGGGATGCCAAGCGAGGGAGTGACCTTCGCGATCGCTTTTTCCACCGCGAACTCTGGGTCCGATGTTGCGTAAACCCTGCTGTTGATAGAAGGGTTGCAGTTTAGCTTGAATCCGATTTTCCCATAGGCGATCGCGCTGATGCAACCCCGTAACGAGCATTTGTGCCCCTGGAAAGGGATTGGCTTCACTGACAACATGGGCATCGGCGGTTAAAACCATAGTCTGTACATTGCGATTCCCTTTATGTACACCCGCAATAAAATGTTCTAAGGCTTGAAACCCGTCGAGATTTTCGCCATACATTTGAATAGTGGGAACCAAGACATAAAATCCGAGGGCATTTAAGCGTTGATAGAGTTGATTAGCCGTAACCGTATTCCAATAGAGTCCTACATGGTAGTCATCAACTTTAGCTCCCGGTTGCATGGAGTTCCTGGTGTACTGAATAGGTAAAATGGCGATCGGACGGTTAGTGTTGATGCGAATGGGAGCAACATCGGCATGAGTCCAGTTTTGACCGGTGTAGTTATAACGCACGCGATAGATGCCTTGCCCGGCTTCAAAGCTATAGTTACGGCCATCGTCAATAATAGTAACTTGGGGAGTCGGGTCAAATATTGCAGTTTGGGCGCGAGTGATTGCCTGTGGAGTGAGTCCATACAATAGGCTAAGGGCAATAATGCGACCCATTGCTGACGAGACCACTATTCCCCAAATTTTGGATAAAAAGCTCATCGGGAACATTGGGTTTGAAACCCCACCCTAGAAGGGCGGCTTGACTCTCTTATTGTGCCACAATCACCGATTATGTACGATTTAGCTCTAAGTCGTATTAGAGAGCGACTCTCTCTTCTGTGGATTACAGCTTAAAGCCTTTAGGATCGGAGGATACGTTTTCCAAAGTCCAGGAGACGCTACACTGGGAAACTCCTTCATAATTAGAGAAACGAATCAGGAGAGCGACCTATATGTTTCTAGATGACTATCGTCAACATGCCCAAGAGAGGGCAGCCCTCGGTATCCCTCCCCTACCTTTGGATGCCGCTCAAACCTTTGAGCTGTGCGAGATGTTGAAACAGCCGCCCGAGGAACTCAAAGAAGAGCTACTGATGTTATTGCGCGATCGCACTCCGCCTGGAGTAGATGAGGCAGCTTACGTGAAAGCGGGGTTCCTCACGGCTGTTGCGAAAGATGAGATCCAGTGTCCGTTGATTTCCCATCAGGGGGCGATCGACCTGCTGGGGACGATGGTGGGAGGATATAATGTGCAGAGCCTGGTTGATATCCTCAAAAGCAATGATAACGGCATGGCCAGTGAAGCGGCGGCGGCTCTAAGCAAAAGCACCCTCGTCTTCGATGCCTTTAACGAAGTCCTAGAACTCTCAGAAGTCAACCCCTACGCCAAACAAGTCATCGACGCTTGGGCCAATGCCGTTTGGTTTATTCGCCGTCCCAAACTCCCCGAAGCCATTACCGTCACCGTCTTCAAAGTGCCTGGAGAAACCAACACCGACGATCTTTCTCCCGCACCCCACGCCACCACCCGCCCGGATATCCCCCTCCACGCTCTCGCCATGCTAGAGTCGCGGATGCCCGAAGGGTTGCAAACCATTGCCAAACTGAAAGAAAATGGCCATCCTGTCGCCTATGTGGGGGATGTTGTGGGAACTGGTTCCTCCCGCAAGTCTGCCATTAACTCCGTTCTCTGGCACATTGGCGAAGATATCCCCTTTATTCCCAACAAGCGGGCAGGAGGATACATTCTTGGGGGTAAAATTGCTCCCATTTTCTTCAATACCGCCGAAGACTCTGGCGCACTGCCCATCGAATGCGATGTCAGCAACCTGAACACTGGGGACATCATCACCATCCATCCCTACAAAGGAGAAATTACCAACCCAGCCGGAGAAGTCATTTCCACATTTTCTCTGAAACCCGAAACCATCCTTGATGAAGTGCGCGCAGGTGGACGTATTCCCTTGCTCATCGGACGCAGTTTAACCGACAAAACCCGTGAAGCCCTGGGTTACGAAACCAGCCCCCTGTTTACCCGTCCCAGCGTACCGAGCGATACTGGGAAAGGCTTCACCCTGGCACAGAAAATGGTCGGGAAAGCTTGCGGACTGCCTGGCGTGCGTCCGGGAACTTCTTGCGAACCGATCATGACGACGGTGGGTTCCCAGGATACCACGGGGCCGATGACTAGAGATGAGCTGAAAGAACTGGCTTGTTTGGGTTTCAACGCAGATTTAACCTTGCAAACCTTCTGTCATACCGCCGCGTATCCAAAACCGGTAGACATCAAAACCCACAAGGACTTACCGGACTTCTTCTCCACCCGCGCCGGGGTTGCTCTGCGTCCGGGAGATGGCATCATCCACTCCTGGCTCAACCGGATGCTCTTACCGGACACTGTAGGCACGGGGGGCGACTCCCACACCCGGTTCCCCCTGGGTATTTCCTTCCCCGCAGGTTCCGGTTTGGTGGCATTTGCGGCGGCTCTGGGAGTGATGCCCTTGGATATGCCAGAGTCGGTGTTAGTCAAATTTACCGGTGAGTTGCAACCGGGGGTTACCCTGCGCGATATCGTCAATGCCATTCCCTGGGTGGCGATGCAACAGGGTAAGCTCACTGTCGCCAAAGAGAACAAAATCAATGTGTTTAATGGGCGCATTATGGAGATGGAGGGCTTACCGGACTTGAAATTAGAGCAAGCCTTTGAGCTAACGGATGCCACGGCAGAGCGTTCTTGCGCTGGCTCTACGATTAAGTTAAGTTCGGAGACTGTGGCAGAGTATTTGCGATCTAATATTGTGCTGATGAAAAACATGATCGCTAGGGGCTATGAGGATGCGGTTACCCTCACCCGTCGCATTGCCAAAATGGAGCAATGGTTGGCAAACCCGGAGTTAATGTCAGCCGATGCAGATGCCGAGTATACTGATAGTATCGAGGTAAATTTAAGCGAGATCAAAGAACCCATTGTTGCCGCTCCCAACGATCCGGATAATGTCAAGTTAATGAGCGAATGTTCCGGCGATCGAATTGATGAGGTATTCATCGGTTCTTGTATGACCAATATCGGCCATTATCGGGCAGCCGCCAAGATTTTGGAAGGCGCAGGAACAGTAAAAGGTCGCCTGTGGATCTGTCCCCCAACCCGCATGGATGAACAACAGTTACGGGATGAAGGAATGTACGGTATTTTTGCCGCTTCCGGTGCAAGAACGGAGATGCCGGGATGTTCCTTGTGCATGGGAAATCAAGCCCGCGTCGAAGATAATGCCACGGTTTTCTCGACTTCTACCCGTAATTTTAATAACCGCATGGGTAAAGGCGCGAGAGTCTATTTAGGCTCGGCAGAGTTAGCAGCAGTCTGCGCTCTTCTCGGTAAAATCCCCACTGTTGAAGAGTATTTAGATATTGTGGCTCAGAAGGTCGATCCATTCAAGGCTGAGTTGTACCGTTACCTGAACTTCAATGAAATTAAAGGTTTCGAGGATTTCGGTCGCGTCATTCCCGCCGATCAGATGCCGAAGTTAGAAGAGGCTGTGGTGTAGTAGTCTAATTATTGAGGTGGGTCTTTTATTGACTCACCTCGATCGATCAAGATTATAATTTATGGGAAAAAGTCATTTTAAAAAAGCAATATTATCTTTGGAAGCTCGGATTGCTGAACATCAAGAAAAAATAAGATTAGAATTAAATAAGGAGTTTCCAGATCGAGGATTGATTAACCCTTGGCAAAAGGAAATTAAAGCCTTTGAAAAAGGTATTCAACAAGCATTAAAAAGGTTAGGAAAAAACTAATGCAATTAATTACTAAAAAATTTAGCACTCAAAATTCCACTTTAAATCAATTGATTATAGAATTACAGGAAGAATGTCAAAATGTGCTTTCTTTGATTAATCAATTACAACTTTCTGAGTTAAGCGATCGCCAAAAAGGTCAAATTTTATCAGAGTTATTAGTAGCCTCAATTCATTTACATTCTCACTGTGATGAGGATTGGCAAAAGTTAATTTCTGATGAGTTAGAATCTTTAACTGATGATGAAAATTAAGGCTGATTTGTACCGTTACCTGAATTTCAATGAGATTGAGGGTTTCGAGGGTTTCGGTCGTGTCATTCCCGCCGATCAGATGCCCAAGTTAGAGGAGGCTGTAGTATAGTATGGTACTGGGGGTGAGTCCTAAACCAGACTCACCCAATGGCAGGGACTTACCAGCATCTACGTTTAGACTTTGTTCACCAGTGACAAAAGATCCATTAATCGAGGTGTCTATAAATTATGTCCAACCCCAATAATCCCAACTCCAATCCACAACAACCTGGCAGTGGCCCTAGCGGTCCTGATTGGATACAAGCCGTTACATCTATATTGGGAGTGTTGATTAGTATATTGACCTCAAGTTATGTAACAAATCTTGTCAACCAAAAAACAATAGGAGATCTTCGAGAAGATTTAGATACCCTACCAAAGGAAATAGAAGTACTAAAAGAAGAAAAAGAACGCTTAGAGAGTGAAAAAACACGTTTAGAGAGTGAGATAGCGAATTTAGAAGATAACCTTGACCGAGCTATAGAGGAGCTGCAAAAGCCAGCAGTTATAGATATATCAGATATACAACGCCCAGTTGAGCTGAATGTAGACTTAGCATTACAATCTAGACGATGTGGCGATGATGTAGATATAAAACTCTCTCGAATCCTTTTCCAGAAAAATAGTCGAATGGAATGGATATTTAGTATTAAAAACAATACCAGTGTAGCTCAGAACTTCTATCTTAGAAGTGTTAATTCAATGACTGTTATTGATAGTTTTGGAAAAGCCTATCCCCGTAGATACACTGATTCAGTTGAGCAAGTAAACCCTAATGGAAATGTAGAAAAGCGTGTACATTTTGATTTACCTCAGAAAGCAGTTAGCAAATTTGATGTAACATTTGGCTCGGCTGGATGTTTGAGTGTTGCACCATTTTCAGTGCAAATTCCACTAGAAATCTGGCAATCAACACAGTAAACATCTAGCGTTTCATTCCCCTGAAACTCGGAAGTTTACAGAGTTTGCAATCGCCTAAACCCTTATACTGCCTGGGATAGGGAGAATGGAGAGGGGGGTGTGGGGGCGATCAGGCTGATGGAGTGGAGTGGGGAGAGGGCGATACGCTGGGTTTGGATGGGCGATCGCCTGTCAAATTTAGGCTAAACTCAATGTTTATGGAGAGTTGTTAATAGGTTCTTTTCTTGATCATCCGACAAAACTCCAAAAAAGACTGGAAAGTTTGTAAATGAGTAGGATTCTTAGATACTCTTTTCGTGAGTTCTTCTAAATAATAGTGTTTTCGTGCATCACCAGGATTTCTCTTAGTATAGGATATTTGTTTAGCTTTAAAAATTTCCTGCAAATATTTAAAGTGAAAATCAGCATGATTTCTCATTCCATAGTCGCCCATTAACTCTGGATCGTTTTGAGATACATCATAGTATCTAAAATAATCTAATAAAGGCTGTTGTGTAGGTTGCCTTGAAAAAATAGTTTGATTCCCTAATAACCAAGTTTCTATACAACGATTCTGTATAATCACTTTAAGTTGTGTACTGCCTAAGTTGATTTTGTTTGGTTGTATAAAATTTTGAATATAGTTAACTCGTTCATCTACAGTATCCTCATCAGAATCAACACAAAGCACTAAGTAATCATAATTCTGAACTTCTTGAATTTTATCAATTGCGTTCTCCAAACCATCATGCAAAATTCGAGGATATCCTTCTCCACTAATTAAATAGTAGTTGTTATTGACAACTTGATCAGAATATTCAACTCGCTTCAATTCAGGAATTAGATATTCAAGCCACTTTGGATAGATTTTTCTTTCTGTACTATTACCCTCAACCAAGAAGTAAAGATTCATTCATCCTCCGAATCACAATCATCATCTTCATTTTTGAGAATATTGATTAAATCAATAAAAGCTTTCTTCCTAGAATCAGGAATGTGAAAATCTTTTGCATCTTTAACAGTTACTATATTTCCTTTACGGGTAACAATTTTCCAATATTTAGGACTAATATTATTAATGATATAAGGATGATGGCTTGTAACTATAAACTGCAAATTCGTATTTTCCCAAACCAAGTCTGTTACACTATCAATACAATTAATGCCTAAACTATTCTCAAATTCATCAATAAGGATAACGGAGTTTTCCGGAGATAGATATAATTCGCTGATATACATCAGAGTTTTAAACATTCCTGATGAAATATTATCAATCCAGTTATCGATACCTTTCTCTTTAATATTAAATACAATAGATTCTTCCAATAATGCAGATAATACAATAGGTACACTTTTATATTTTGGAGTTTCTATTTTAATGTCTATGATATTATTAAAAATAGATTTAAATGCATCCTTTATCTTTTTAAATTCTTCAGGAAAAAGTCGGTTGATTATAGCAAACTTTATAGGAATAGGTAGATCGCTTTCTTTTAATTGAAAAAATGATGATGTTTCATATTTTTCTAATATAGATATTGGAAAACGCCATATCTTATAAACATCACGATCTGAATCAATAAGTATAATTTTATCTAATTCTTTCTTAACAGGAATAATGTCATCTTCCTGTTTTAATAACTCAATTACACTGTCATAAGGAGATAGCTTAGGGGTTTCTTTTTTTTTGAAAAAAATCTTTTCTGAAGTTCTTGTAACAAGAGTTGTATCATCACACTTTAATTCTTCATAGACAATCTTCACATTATCATCATCTTCTAAATTGTCATCAATAAAACTGGTATTTTCTTTGATCTCAAATTCACCACTCCAGTTGTAGTTAATATTACTTTTAGTAACAAAGGAAAGACTCCACTTAACTCCATTAAGAGAGTTACCATTAGCAATAGCTTTTAAACTTCTAAGAGCTGTTAAAATTTTAGTCTTACCTGCACCAGAAACACCAACCAGAAGGTTGATACCTTCTGAAAACTCCACTGGTTCAAGTTGCCATTCTTCTTCTTTATCGTAATACTCTAATTTTAGAATTCTCATGCTATTGAATAGGAAAAACTTTAAGCAATTAAGGCGCAGTAATTTATTAACTAAAATTTTAGATAGCCAGATTATACCAAAACTTCTATCAAATGACAAACTACTATTTACAAATGGTGAAAAATATACTAAGAACGTTATACTGGCATTTCATGCCCCTGAAACTCGGAAGTTTACAGAATTTGCGATCGCCTAAACCCTGATACTGCCTGGGATAGGGATAGTGGGGTAGGGGGTTTGGGGGCGGATTGCCTGATGGAGTAGAGTGGGGAGAGGGCGATCGCCTTTGATATAATATTCAGTATCCTCAATTCACACATAGGAGGAAAATGCCTGCCAAAGATACTTACCATGATGCCGTAAAAAATGCCCTAATCAAGGACGGTTGGACAATCACTGCCGATCCTTATCCTATTAAATACGAAGAAGTAAAATTAGTCGCCGATCTCGCGAGTCAAAAAACAATTGCTGCCACTAGACAAGAACGACAAATTGTAATTGAAATCAAAAGTTTTCTCAGTCGCTCTCCTATGCGGGAATTTGAGACAGCATTAGGTCAATACTTGATTTACAAAACTTTCCTTTCTATAAACCAACCTAACTGTGAAATTTACCTAGCCATTGGCAAGGATATCTATCAAAAGTTTTTCGAGCAAGTAGCAATTCAACTTATTCTTAAAACCTATCAAGTGTCATTGTTAGTTGTCGATCTGAATCTAGAGGAAATCATCCAATGGACAAACTAATTCACTATCAGACTCTGATCAAAAATATTTTAACCGAGTACGATCGCATTTCTGCACAAGTCCCCGATCCAGATATCGATGAAGTGTTAATGTTTGACGATGACAGAAGTCAATACCTCTGGTTTAATATTGGCTGGAAAGATAGCAGAAGAATTAAAGCTGTTTCTGTCTATGTGAGAATCAAAAATGAGAAAATTTACATAGAAGAAGATTGGACAGAGGACGGTATTGCAACTGAGTTACTCAGAGAAGGTGTACCCAAAGAAGACATTGTACTAGCGTTTCACGAGCCAGAAAGTCGGAAGTTTACGGAATTTGCGATCGCCTGATGGAGTAGAGTGGGGAGAGGGCGATCGCTTTTTGGGTTCAGCTCAATTAAATTCTTATAACTCTGACCA
Source organism: Roseofilum sp. (assembly GCF_982964205.1). NCBI lineage: Bacteria > Bacillati > Cyanobacteriota > Cyanophyceae > Desertifilales > Desertifilaceae > Roseofilum > Roseofilum sp. The sequence goes on from NZ_CEZBFX010000093.1 coordinate 17,448, forward strand.
ATTCTCTAAACTCAAACCTTGAACTCTGGCTAAATCCGTATCATTAGAAACCATAATCAAATTCTTAACCATTGCACTCGCCGCAATTAAAACATCTTCAGTTTGAATCGGTAAACCTCTTAATCTCAGATTAGCATGAATTTCAGCCGCTTTTTCCAATATGGCTAAATCATCTAAGAGAATCATCGGATACTTTTGGCGAAATTTGTTAAATCTTTCCCTTTGTTTAGGTGCATCAACCGCTAAAAACCCTCTCCTAATTTCAAAATAAGTGATACAACTAATATAAATGGTTTTACCTTGAAAGTTTATTGCTTCTAGTTTAGCCTTTATTTTCAAATTATCTTTGACTGCTAACGAAACAATATTTGTGTCTAATAGATAGGTCATAGAAAAACTATTTTCGCTTAACTGCTTCATCAAATATAGCCATTTGCTCAGGCGTAAACTCTTGCCCTATTTTTGACAAGACTTCCGTAGCCATGACACAACTACAATGTTCTTTCAATTCAGCATCTGGCATACTATTAAACTCTTCAAAACTCAGGTTTTCTTGAGCAAGACTAACCAAAAGATTTACCATTTGTGAGTAATTTAAATCTTCTTTAAATAAGGAGTCTTCTTCCATCAAAATCGAAACAATATCCTCAATTCTTTTGACTATCGATTTTTGTTTCAGCTCAGTGGATAACATGATACTTACCTCCAGGTAGCCGCATTCAAATAATCTTATCATAACCTAAAATAACTCCAACCGATGACTAGGGATGAAAGGTGTACCCACAGAAGACCTTGTACTGGCGTTTCAGGCGCATGAAACGCGGAAGTTTACGGAGGCAAGCGATCGCCTAAACCCTGATACTGCCGGGGATAGGGATAGTGGGGTAGGGGGTTTGGGGGCGATCGCCTGATGGAGTGGAGTGGGGAGAGGGCGATCGCCTTTGCTATAATACCAGTATCCTCAACTCACACATAGGAGGAAAATGCCAGCCAAAGACACTTATCATGAAAGCTTTAAGAGTGCCTTGATTAAAGATGGTTGGGAAATTGTTCGCGATCCTTATACTATTAGATATGAAGGACTTACTCTATTTGCCGATCTGGCCGGTAAAAAGCTATTTTCTGTACAGAAAGAAGATACAAACATTGTCGTCGAGATTAAAAGCTTTTTAAGTCTCTCTGCTATTCATGAATTTCAATGTGCTTTAGGACAATACATTTTATATCGAACCCTATTATCCCAAATTCGTCCAACTGACCGTATCTACCTAGCGATTGAAAAAAGGATTTATGAAACGTTTTTTCAACAAAAAGGTATTGATTTGGTTATTGAAGAATACAAAATCTTGTTGATTGTTATCGATCTTGCTTATGAGGAGATTGTCCAATGGATAAACTAGAAAAACATCGCTTCCTAGTCAAGAAAATCTTAACTGAATACGATCGCATTGCGAGCCAAACCCCTAACTTGGAGGGAATAGATACAATATTATCCTTTGATGAGGAAAGAGATCAATATCTTTGGTTTGATATTGGTTGGACTTCCAGAAAGCGAGTTAGAGCGATTTCAGTTTATGTAAGAATCAAAAACGAGAAAATTTACATAGAAGAAGATTGGACAGAGGAAGGTATTGCGACTGAGTTATTGAGAGAAGGAGTACCGAAAGAAGACATTGTGCTGGCGTTTCATGCTCCGGAAACCCGGAAGTTTATGGACTTTGCGATCGCCTAACCCATGACGCTTATATCTCCCTAACTTTTTGATTAACTGAACTATTATTTTTGATAGCTAAAGAAACAATATTAGTATCTAACAAGTAATCCATAATAAGCTATTTTCTTTTAATCGCATCCTCAAAAGCTGCCATTTGCGCTGGAGTAAAATCTTGTCCAATTTTCGACAAGAGTTCTATGGCTAATATGCCACTAGAATGTTCTTTTAATTCTTCGTCAGACATACCATTAAAATCATCAAAATTCAAATTGTCTTCAAATAACTTAACTAATAGTTTGACCATTTCTGAATAATCCAGATCCTCTTTGAATAAAGGATCTTCTTGCATCAAAATAGAAACAATATCCTCAATTCTTTTAACTATCGATTCTTGTCTCAGCTCCGTGGATAACATGATACTGACCTCCATGCAGTCTGGATTAAGATAATCTCATCATAACCTAAAATAGCGTTTCACGAGCCAGAAACCGGGAAGTTTACGGAGGAAAGCGATCGCCTAAACAGTGATACTCGCTGGGATAGGGATAATGGGGAGGGGGGTGTGGGGGCGATCGCTGGGTCTGGAGAGGCGAGGGCGATATAATACCTGTATCCTACACTCAAACATAAGAGACTGTTTATAAAGAAAAGATAAAATAAAGTAAGGAGAACTCAAAAAACAGA
>NZ_CEZBFX010000094.1:0-19826 GCF_982964205.1 Roseofilum sp.
ACCTAAATCGTGAGGTTTAGGAATCCCCTCGCCTTTAGGCAGGGGTGGATGTCAATCTAAAATGGTCTATTTCGTCCCATTGTCCTTTACTCTATTAGCAGACGGCTTAAATTTAGTACATCCATGTTTGGTCTGATCGGTCACCTTACTAGCTTAGAACATGCCCAATCCGTTGCCAGGGATTTGGGATATCCAGAATATGCAGATCAGGGATTGGATTTCTGGTGTTCTGCTCCTCCACAGACAGTGGATGATATTACAGTCACCAGCGCTACCGGAAAAGTCATAACCGGTAAATATATCGAATCCTGTTTTCTCCCAGAAATGTTGGCCAATCGTCGGATTAAAGCGGCCACTCGCAAAATCCTGAACGCTATGGCCCATGCTCAGAAACAGAAAGATGAAGATGAAATTCATATTACGGCCTTGGGTGGATTTTCCTCGATTATTTTTGAAGAATTTAATCTTCATGACAACCCACGGGTTCGTAATGTGGAATTAAACTTTCAAAAGTTTACAACGGGTAATACCCATACCGCTTATATTATTTGTCAACAAGTAGAACAGGTGACGGCTCAGTTGGGGATCGATCTATCCCAAGCGACGATCGCCGTTTGCGGTGCAACAGGAGATATTGGGAGTGCTGTCTGTCGATGGCTGAATCAGAAGACCGATGTGGCCGATTTACTCTTGGTGGCTCGCAAAGAGGATCGCCTGAGAGCGCTACAATCGGAACTGGGACGAGGTAAAATTCTGAGCTTAGAAGAGGCTCTCCCCCTAGCGGATGTGGTGGTTTGGGTCGCCAGTATGCCCAAGGGTGTAGAAATTGATGCGTCTACATTGAAACACCCCTGTTTGATGATTGATGGGGGATATCCAAAAAATTTGGGGACTAAACTGCAAGATACGGATATTTATGTGGTCAATGGTGGGATTGTAGAGCATTCCCTGGATATTGAATGGCAAATTATGGATATTGTGCAGATGGATGTGCCCGAGCGACAGTTGTTTGCTTGCTTTGCTGAAGCCATGATTCTAGACTTCGAGCAGTGGTATGAGAGTTTTTCTTGGGGTCGTAATCAGATTACAGTGGGAAAAATGGAGAAAATTGGTAGTGCTTCAGTAAAACATGGATTTCGTCCCCTGCTATTACCCCAGGTTTAAGGCTCAGAGTTGAGTACAGATGACCCGAATCCGATAAAATGAGAGACGGGTTGAGAGAAAATGTGATTCCCCTTTAGTGAATGTGAATACTCCTGAACGTAAACCCCTACTCCTGGATTTTGAAAAACCGCTGTTTGAACTAGAAAACCGAATTGAACACATTCGGCAATTGGCAAAAGAAAACAGTGTCGATGTCTCCGATCAAATTCATCAGTTGGAGCAGCGCTCCGTTCAACTGCGAGAGGAGATTTTTACCAATTTGGCTCCCACACAACGGTTGCAGTTGGCTCGCCATCCTCGCCGTCCCTCGACGTTGGATTATATCCAGTCGATTAGTCAGGAATGGATTGAGTTACATGGCGATCGCTGTGGAGGAGACGATCCAGCCTTAGTTGGAGGGATTGGTCGTATTGATGGGCGATCGGTTGTCATGCTTGGCCATCAAAAAGGCCGGGATACTAAGGATAATGTGGCCCGTAACTTTGGTATGGCTTCACCCGGGGGCTATCGCAAAGCCATACGATTGATGAATCATGCCAACCGCTTTAAAATGCCCATTCTCACGTTTATTGATACTCCTGGAGCTTGGGCAGGACTGCAAGCAGAAGAATTAGGACAAGGGGAGGCGATCGCCTATAATTTGCGGGAAATGTTCCGCCTTGATGTCCCCATCATTTGTACTGTCATTGGTGAAGGCGGATCGGGGGGAGCATTAGGGATTGGTGTGGGCGATCGCCTATTGATGTTTGAACATGCCGTCTATACCGTCGCTACTCCAGAAGCCTGTGCTGCCATTCTCTGGAAAGATGCCAAAAAATCTCCCCAAGCAGCAGAAGCGCTAAAAATTACCGCCGAAGACTTAAAAGAATTGGGGATTTTAGATGATTTATTGCCGGAACCCCTCGGTGGCGCTCATAGCGATCCCCTAAAAGCTTCTAATATTCTGAAAACGTCTATTCTTCGCCATCTTTCTGAACTCGATGCCCTATCTCCGCAACAACGCCGAGACCGGCGCTATCAGAAGTTTAGACACATTGGAGTCTTTTTAGAAGCGTCAGCCTAGACCCTTTCCCTTGTGTTAACAGGGGCAATCGGAGTTATAATGGCTCCCAGTAACAATTGTTTACATTTTCCTCATTACCGATTTGAGTTTTGCTGATCCAAGAAGTTTAGATTACAACGGCTTGACCTCCCTGGCATGGGCTGTCCAAGCTTCTTCAGCTTTATTCCAATTGATCCAAAGTGTAGCCTTAGTCTCTAGCTACACAGCCTCTCTGCTGATGTCAATCCTAGATCCTTCCGATCGCTCCAAAACGATCTCAAACCCCATTACTTCCCCCATCAGCAGCCATCGAGGAATGGAACAATACCTCAAAGTCAGTAGCTCGGCTTAAGTAGCTCTGGCCCAGATCCTAGTGCAGACCAAGTTCCTCTTTGTCTGTCTTTGCTCACCCACCTAAACTGAAAAGAGAGTTTTCAATCTTATGACTATTGCTTCCTCTAATGGTTCTCCCTCCTTGAGTTATTCTTCGGATAAGGATGCTAAGGAACATCAACCGTTATCGAGTCGGCCGGATCGCTCTACCACCCATGGTGCGGAGTCAAAAATTTCCCATCCTAGTTCTGATGTCAGTAATCAAGCCTTAATGGATTCCGTACAGACGATGTTAGCGGAACTCGGCGAAGATCCAGAGCGGGAAGGACTCCTGAAAACCCCCAAACGGGTTGCAGAGGCTATGCGCTTCCTCACCAATGGCTATCATCAATCCTTAGAAGATCTGGTCAATGGAGCCATTTTTGATGAAGGCCATGATGAAATGGTTCTAGTGCGTGATATTAATCTCTTTAGCTTGTGCGAACACCACATGCTGCCGTTTATGGGTAAGGCCCATGTGGCCTATATTCCCAATCAAAAAGTGGTCGGTTTAAGTAAGTTAGCTCGGATTGTGGAAATGTATTCCCGTCGCTTACAAGTGCAAGAGCGGCTGACTCGCCAAGTGGCTGAAGCGATCCAAGAAATTCTTGACCCTCAAGGAGTGGCAGTGGTGGTTGAAGCCAATCATATGTGTATGGTGATGCGCGGTGTGCAAAAGCCTGGATCTTGGACAGTAACTAGCTCGATGGTGGGTGTGTTTAAGGAAGATCAAAAAGTACGTGAAGAATTCTTAAACTTGATTCGTCATCAACCCAGCTTCTTCTAAGGGCAATTTTTTATAACTTTCTGTTCAACAAGGGGCTGGGGCCCCTTGTCCTTCAAGGTATCGTAGAGAAAGGGTTGGTTAGGATAGTTAGGTTATGGTTTGAGGCAATAGGCACTAGAAAAATGTCCGAACTCTCGCTTTCGCAGCTATAGCAAAGTTCAATCAAGGGAATAAGGTCAATATTCAGGCAAGAGGACAATTACCGGGCTGGATAAAACCGTAGCTTAAAACTATTTAAATAATTGGAAGATTAGATTTCCATAGCTGTATTGTCTGTCATTCTAGTTAATGAAGAAAGCCAGAAGAAGAGCATTGGAAGACTAAGGGGGTTAACTGAGTCTGATGATTAATATTTTTCTGCTAGAGCAGTTGATTCAGTTGATTAACCACAAGACGGGATTAGCGATCCGCTCTAAGGATCGTGAGAGTTTGAGCCAGAAGGTCGTCCATCGTACTCGATGTTTACGAATGTCTTCAGTTGATGATTATTATCAACATTTGGCTACTCCCAGTCACCGTAGTGATCGAGAGTGGGAGGCGTTGATCGATCTATTGACAACAGGGGAAAGTTATTTTTTTCGCGATCGAGGACAAATTCAGCTTCTGCGAACCCATTTACTACCCGAGTTGATTAAGATACAACGTCATCAGGCTGGCGATCGCGATCGCCCCAGTTTTAATGCCTGGAGTGCTGGATGCTCCACGGGAGAAGAGGCCTATTCTTTAGCCATTTTGTTAATGGAGCTAATTCCCGACTGGAGAAACTGGCATCTGCGGGTTCTGGGAACAGACATTAATGCCATGGCGATCGCTAAAGCAAAGACCGGATTGTACAATGACTGGTCTTTTAGACTCGTTGAACCCAGATTAAAAGCCTCCTATTTCAAACCTCATCAAGAACTCTGGAAAATCAACCCTGATGTCCAACAATTAGTTCACTTTCAAACCAGCAATCTCATCCTAGACTCCATTCCTCAAGACCAGGGTCAGTTCATACCATTTGACTTAGTCATTTGTCGCAATGTCTTCATTTACTTAACCAAAGAAGCCATTGATATTTGTTTACAGAAATTTTGTAATGCCCTTCACAATAAAGGGTATTTTATTACTAGCCATACGGAGTTATATGGTCATAACTTACAGTGTCTGCAAATCAAGGCTCTTCCGGAATCTATCGTGTACCAAAAAAAATGTGCTTTGATGAATGGCAAGACATCTTCCGAGCAGAAAAAAAGCACTTCTTTCTTCCATCCCTTAGCCCATAATTCGGGTTTAAAGTTACCTTTTTCTGACAATCAGATTGCCGCTCATATTTCCGTTAATCCTGATGATTTAACCCTTTACAAACTTCAAGATTTACCTCAGAAGAATCAGAATCAAAAAACATCTAAGATAGAAAAGTATCCTAATCTGATTAAAAAATCTCTAGACTATTTAGAAGAAAATCCAAAGAATTTCACGGACTTACTATCGATGGCAAAATCCCATGCCAATCTGGGAGAACTAGACCTAGCTATCCAATATGCTCATGAGTGTTTATCTGTTAGATCATTTGCTATTGATCCCTATTATTTACTCTCACAAATTGCAGAAGAAAAAGGAGAACTAGAGCAAGCAAAGATCTACCTAAAGCGGATTATTTATTTAGAACCAAAATCAATCTCCGCTTATTTAGATTTAGGGTCTCTGTATGCTCAACAAGGGAATAAAGTACAAGCTCGCAAGTTTTGGAACACTGCCCTAGACTTACTTCAAAAACATCCTCAAGATGCTAAAATAGGAACATCAGAAGAATATACAACTAAAGAATTATTGAGGTTTATTAAGAACCGCTTAAAAGAACTTCAATAAACTTCAAAATAGGGATTATGAAAAAAAAACCGTTTATTACCTTTAGCCTGAACGGTTCACGCTACGGGATAGAAGCTCTATATGTAGAAGAAATTTTCTTCTTACCTGAGTTAACCCCCGTTACCGAAGTTGCACCAAATATTGCCGGAGTTCTCAATCTAAGGGGTAAGATTATTCCAGTTATGGATCTAGAATCTAGACTCGGATATGAAACTCAGGAATACCAAGTCAGTGATAGCGTCATTGTCTTGCACTCTGAAGACATACTCATGGGTATCATTGTCAATCAAGTCCATGAAGTACAGATAATTGAAGAATCAGAGATCTCGACTCAATTTTCCCAAGGGCGTTCAAAACATACTCTTAAAAAATCACTTCATTGGCCATCTATGACCCCTTGTATGAGGGGATTGGTACAAGTGGAGAATCACATTATCATGATTTTAAATATTGAGACTCTACTCCAACCTGTAGAAACTGAGGAGTTAGCAGGCATTGATCCAGGAATTGAAGAAGAAGAATTTATCTCTGAAAATGAACAATTTCATGCTCACAGCCGAACTTTATTTTGTCCCCATGCCAGCCAAAAAGAGCGAGAAGTTTTTTACTCCAGGGCGAAAAATCTAAGACAATCTCTAGCTCATGAAGATATCAAAGGTTTAATGCCTATTGCGGTTATTGGTTTGAATGAAGAATATTTTGGTATAGATTTAGAATTAGTACGCGAATTTACTCCTATTGAACGAGTCACACCCATTCCGTGCTGTCCCCCTCATATTGTAGGTAATATTAATCTCAGAGGTGAAATTGTTACTTTAGTGAATATTGGGTTTATTCTACACCTAAACTACAATCGGGTTCCCTTGCGAGCAGTTGTGGTCGCTACTGAAGACTTTGTGGTTGGTGTGGTCGTTGACAAAGTTTTTGATGTCATCTACTTGTCCAAATCGCAAATCAAACCCATTCCTACGGCCGTGCATGTGGTAGATGAAGAATATCTACGGGGAACAGTAGCTTATCAGGAAAAAATGATGGGACTTCTCGATTTGAAAAAGGTTTTGAATCACTCAGAATTACGAGTCAATGAAGCCAGCTAGTTGTATTATTAAGGAGTAAATATAAATGTTTTTAAATTTAAAACTGAGAGAAAATTTACTATTAAGTTATGCAATTCCCATTGGTTTTACAGTGTTTATTTCTGCCTGGGTTTATGTCGTAGCACAGCAGGTGTTTGCAACTTTTACAACAGTAGAAAGAGTCCAAAAAAATATCATAAATGTTGGTGATTTAAGCTTAAATGGGCAGGGAATGATTCGCAGCAGTCGAGGATATATAGCTGTTCAAAATCTCCAGTTTTTGCAAGAATATCAAGAATATTCACGCCAATTTGATACGGTAGTCCGAGACCTCCAAAGTTTGGTAAAAGATCCACAACAGGAGATTCGTTTAAACGAGATGATTCAGATGAAAAAGGGATATCAACAGTTTTCAGACCAAACTCATGTTTTAATCAATCAAGGCAAGAGAGATGAAGCGGTGGCTCTATTTAATTCCGGTCAAGGAATGCAGTTTGTGGCCCTATTCGATCAGTTAGCTAATCAATTTTTATCGGTTGAAGAGGACTATCTAAAATTAGAAACTGAAAAAGCAAAAGATTCTATGAATACATTGATTTTGGTTATTTCTTTAGGAACGCTATGTTTAATTGTGGTAACGGTCTCTTTCGCCTTTTGGATTTCTGGAGGATTGGCCAAAATCATTAATCAATCTACAGAGGAAATAACTGCGTTTTCATCAGAAATTGTGGCCACGGTGGAACAGCAAGAGCGGACGGTCACTCAACAAGCATCTTCGGTGAATCAAACCACAACAACGATGGATGAGTTAGGAGCGTCTTCTCGTCAGGTTTCTGAGCAGGCAGAAGCATCAGTATCAGCAGCTCAACAAGCCTTGGTATTAGCCCAAGGAGGTAGTGATGCGGTAGATAATACACTGCAAGGGATGGAAGATTTACGGGAAAAGGTGAGTGCGATCGCCCAACAAATTGTTTTGCTCAGTGAACAGACTGGGCAAATTGGTAATATTTCTGCCTTAGTCAGTGATTTAGCCAATCAAACCAATATGTTAGCCCTCAATGCTGCAGTCGAAGCAGTACGAGCCGGAGAGCATGGTAAAGGTTTTGCAGTAGTGGCCAGTGAAATCCGCAAATTAGCGGATCAAAGTCGCAAATCAGCCGATAAAATTAATGCTTTAGTGATGGATATTCAAGGGTCGATTAATTCAACGGTGATGGTGACGGAAGAAGGAACAAAAACGGTTAGTTCTGGGGTAGATATTGCTCAGAAAACCGCCCAAGCCTTTAGTGGTGTCGCTGAAGCGATTAACGATGTAGTGTTGAATAACCAGCAGATTTCCTTAAACATTAAACAACAGGCGATCGCCATTCAACAAGTCGTAGAAGCCATGAATAGCATTAACCAAGGAGCCAAAGAAACCGCCTCCAGTATCTCCCAAACCCGCATCGGGACTCAAAAACTTAACGAAGCTTCTTTAAGCTTGAAAAGTATTATTTAAGACGATTTAATACTCCTACTTTAGCGATCGAAATCAACTCCAATCTTGACATACATCACACCCTTCTCTGATAGTCATCACCCCGATCGGCTTCATCTTTCCTTATCGTACAAATAGTATGAGTTTTAATCGAAAAGTTATGATTCAACTACGCCTACTCCCCTTTGCCATACCTGAACTCTTTGCCCAAGTCAGCACAACCCGCACTCTCACTCAAGCTGACTGTTACGGACTCTTAGCCGCTGTCCTCGAAGATTCCCTCATTGATGAGGAACGAGCTGCCATCGATCGCCTCCTGCACGCTGTCTACAAAGGGCGCATCCAGACAGTCGATGAAATCTCTGCTATCGTCTAGAAATTCCCATGAACTACTTGGCCCATCTTCTCTTAGAAGGAGATGATAGTGAATTTCAACTGGGGAACCTCCTGGGTGATTTTGTAAAAGATGTTGCCTGTGACAGGGAATAGGGAATAAGAACAGTTTTTAATTGATTCAAAAATAATTTAGGATAATCCAGCTCATGGCCCAGCTCAATCACCAAAAAATATTTGACCTCCTGATCGACGAAGTCCTTGAAGCTTATCCACATATTGAGGGTAAGTTAGACTTCGTATCTAGAGATATTTTAGAGCATCTGAAATCTAGGAGCAATCAGGTCAAAGAAAGATTGCGCCAGGGATCTTTCACAAAAGATGATGGTCAAATCGATCAGCGTGAGGCTTTTTTACTCACCTGGATTGAGAAAGTATGGGAAGCACAAAATGGCAATCAAGAGTTATATGAAAAATTGCTCAACCACTTAAATGGAACACCACAAGAGTTTGACTTATATGACAGAGAGGTACCTTAGCTTAAAGGTCTAAAAGCTAAGGTCTGCTCATCCGTCAATCATCGTAGTGCGGTCAGGGTACTAGAAGTTGGAGAATTTTCCTTGTTCTCCAACTTCTAATGTAATACCCTGCCCACTATCTGTTCTAACGACCTAATAACTCTTCGGCTCGCTTGGCTAGGTTTTCCGCCCTCAAGCCGTTGTACGCCATAATTTCCCCAGCGCTCGAAGCCGTTTCTCCCCGTTTCCAAGCAAAGGTATCCCGCTTACAGGTACTACGCAACATCACTGGTTCTAATAAGGCACTAGCTCCTCCAGTAATGCCAATTAAGGCATCACCAGCAAACAAACGATCAAACCCAACATCATCTAAGAAATGGCTATCCTTTTCGGTGCAAGTTTCCCAAGCGACATCGGTGGGACGATATAACCGTCGGGGATTAATTACGGAAACGATACGCACGCCAATGCCCTCATCTTCTAATTCTAGAGCGGCTTCAAACGTGGGAATTAAAGGCATATCACCAATCACAGCAAACACGACCTTCTGTTTCCCTTCGGTTTCATGGAGAATGATTCCCCCATCTTGAAGAGCCTGACGAGTTTGGTCGAGGGTAGTCCGAACCGGTAAGGGGGATTTACTGGCCGTAATCGTAATTCCTTTATTCTTAGTTCCCAATGCCCATTCATAACATACTTGGATACTGTTGGCATCGCAGGGGAAGAGCGGAAAAATATTACCATTGCGCATCATGGCAGCAAAATAGTTTTCAATTTCTGGCCGTTGGTGCGTCCAACCGTTGCGCCCTTGCTCTAATGCTCCAGCAGTAAAGAGGGTAATGGTTGAGGGGGTGGGACGGCGCAATTCTGCCATCGCTTGAGTTACAGTTTGCCAAATGGGCAGGCCGTTGATGGCGAAGGATTCATAGGAACACCAGAGGGTACGCGCTCCAAAGAGGGCAAGACCTGCTGCTAACCCTGCACAGGCATCTTCACTTAAGGGTTCATAGACTTGGCCTTGGGGCCCTTGGAAGTAGTCTTCATCAGGGGTGGGATGGAGGATTTTCAGACCGATATTGACGTTATTAATCCCCGATGCAGCATTACCATCAGCGTTAGTCAACAAGAAATTAGGGTCGGTTTTGCCCACATGAACGATTAACTCACCCATGGCAGTGGTAGCTACTTTTTTGTCACCTTTGACGGGATATTCAGTGAGGGGCAGTTGTCCGAGTTCGGGTACGGGGAGTTCTTTTTCGGTGACGACATGGCCAGAAGCAGGGCCTCCAGCAGCGCGCTCAAAGTTGGTGCGAACGAGTTGCCAGCCTTCAGGGGTGAGGGCGCGTTCTTGAAGGGCACTCACGATGTAGTCTTTTTCGGTGTTATCTCCGGGATAGAGGTTGTGGGATTTTGCGCCACGTTTGTGAACACCTGCACCTTTGAGTTGTTTGACAATCAGGACGGTCAGTTTACCCCCTAGGGCAGATTGGGCGGCTTGGTGGGTGGCGGCGAGGAGTTCTTGCACGAATTCAAGCCGGTTTTTGAAGGAGAATTGGGTGCTGTCCACATAGTCTCCGGGTTGGTTGGTGTCGTCGAAGTCTTTGGCGTTGACGAGGATGACTTCTTCAAAGCTGTTACCTTCCCAGTATTGGATCATTGCTTCGTTGGTTTTGGTGGAGACCATGCTGTGGTGTTCTTGGGAGTAACCGTTCCAAACGAGGATGGGGAGGAAGTTGGTGATGTGGGGAAAGGCGGTGTGGAAGTGGCCGAAGCTGCTCATGATGTAGGGTTCGCCGAGACCACCGTCGCCGATGGTGACGGGGAAGAGGATGCCAGGGTGGAGTTTGGCTCCGGCCATGGCGAAGTGTTGCCCTTGGCCGAGGGGGCCGGCTGGGTTGAGGAGTCCGGGGATTTGGCCGGAGAGGTGGCCGAGGAGTCCGTGCATTTCCCGAAAGCGTTCGCGCATTTGTTGCACGGTTTGGATGCCCATGTCTTCGAGGGAGCGGTCGAGAAACATATTGCTGTAGAATCCGGGGGCGTGGTGACCGACTTCGGTGAGGATATTTTTGTGACCAAGCATGACGAGGGCGGCGATCGCCTCGGCAATACTAGCAAATCCACCAGGATGTCCCGATTGTTTGGAGGCAGTGATTTGTAGGGTCAGATACCGCAAGGCATCGGCCGCTAGGAGCGTTTGGTAGGCGGCACGCGGGTCGCTGGGGGAGGCAATCGCCGTTTGTCCTGCTTCAATAGCAGGTTGGGTTCCGTAGGTGGCAAATTCTGGGAGGCTGTCAGCAAAACATTGGATACCTTGACAAAAGGAGGGGATAGTGATATATGCGGTCATGAGCAAAAAATCCTCTGGCGTGGTTGGAGATGGTTAAATAAATCTTACAATGTTGCTGGACAGTCCATTGGGTACGGTCTATTGGTTAATTTCCTAGAAAACCATAAATAAGAAATTATAGATAAAAACTTTTCCATCGAAATATAGGGAAAAAAAAGAGAGGAGAACAGGAGTAGAGTGATAAATTTAACTGATTCTTCAGTAGAGATGAGGACTCGGTTAACTGGGGTAAGTTGATTAATAATCTCAGACAAAAAAATTACTGCTTGAGACCAGTCTAGGGATGAAAATTAGGGTATAAAAAACCAGAGTAGTGTTTAGTCATACCCTTTATATACTGAGAAAACGAAAGGGGCTGAGGAATGGAGTTACAGTGAAGACCCTTGCTAGAATTGTATTTCATAAGGCGGGTCGCCCTCGGATTGACCTGATTGCCCTCTAGAACTGAGAACCCCTGTTAATGAAAGCCTTTAGTTTTTCCAAGGTTCCCCCGATTTATTTTGGTGCTGGCCAAGTTCAAGAATTATCCAATTTAATTACCCAATTCGAGGGTAAGAGAGTTTTGTTGATGACAGGGGCCAAGTCTCTAGATGCATCGGGTAAGTTAGACGAGATTAAGACTAATTTAAGTCGGTCAGGTCAGGTGGTGTATCACAGGATTTGCGATCGCGAACCGACCGATGCTTTGATTGATGGTATCTGTGCCGAGATCCGCGACTTCTCGATTGATGCGATCGTCAGTATTGGCGGTGGTAGTGTGATTGATGTGGGAAAAGCGATCGCCTGTGATATTCCTCCAGAGTCTGGGGCGATCGCTCATATCCAAAGCCTGGCAAGCAACCCATGCTTCACCCACCCCAAAATTCCCTTAATTGCCATTCCCACTACCTCTGGTATGGGAAATGAAGTTACCCCGAAAATGGCGATCGACCGGGTCGAAGCTCGAGGAACCAAAACCTTTTTCACTCACCCCCAATTTATCCCAGATGCCGTCATTATTGACCCGGAACTCCTGATTTCCTGCCCTCCCGATCTCACGGCTACCTCTGGGTTAGTCACTTTATCCCACTTAATAGAAGCTGAGTGGGCCCTGCATACCTCAGTCTTAACGGAAGCTATTATCTGGAGTGGCTTAGAAGCTCTCAAAGATAATTTGCTGCTCGCTTGTGCAGTCGGAGCCACTAGCCAAGCAGTGCGCGGAAAAATGGCCTATGCTTCCTGTGCATCCGGTATTAGTCAATCGAATAGTGCGATCGGACTGCTGCAAGGACTCTCTCTCACCCTCAGTAGTTTTTGCCCCATTCCCTATCGTATCGCTTGTAGTACCTTAGCGGGTTCTGCTCTGCGGATGAGCTTAAAAGCGCTGCGAACCCGTTATGCCCAAAATCCCATTCTGCTCAAAATTGCTAAAGTTGGAGAACTCTTTGATGGCCGAACTCACCAAAGCCCCTATTATTATTGTGATGCCTTAGTCAATATTGTAGAAGCGTGGGTGCAAATTCTCCCGATTCCTCGTTTGGGTCAATATGGCATTCGTGCCCAGGATCTGCCTCCCGTCATCGAAAAAACCCTCGATTACTGCCCCAATGTAGATCTACATCGAAATGAGATCTACTCCATCTTACAGGACAGATTGTAGTACTTTGGGCTGTCAAAGACATGAAACAAGCTGGTAATCGATCATCAGTCATCGGTCAACTGCTCTTCTTCGATGGGTAGAGGGTAAGCCAATCTTATTGATGATAATGAAAAATTATATAAAATAAGTCTTGCTATCCCTTGGGCTTATGTATACACTGAAAGTATGAAAGCAATCGGAGCAATGATTATGTTCAATTTTCTCTTCACCCAACGTCCTACTCACCCTGAACTGCAAGAAAACGATCGCACCATTACCCATTACTTAAATCCTTTACGTCGATGCCTCAATCGGTTAGAAATCCGTGATGAAAGCATGGCCCATTTTCTCTGTCGTTTGATTCCAGTTCAGTGTCCTTTTGCTCGCGACCTCTATTTATTCGGCCGTAAAATCGGTTATATTCCCCCCTTGTGCAAGTTAAATCCACTCTATGAAGAAGTGGTTGCCCTGCGATTCCGCGCTCTGTGTTATTTGGCTGATGAATGTGGACAAGATATTCACATTTATTGTTAATGTGAGTTGATTCAAAACCGGTTACATTTGTTTTTAAATTCAAAGGTAAACTGTATGTGGATTCTTGTCGATCGTCGCCTTCCTCTTTCCATTCCACCCTCAATTCTAAGAAATGATTAGCATATTGATTTCGGATTTCATTCTTTTCAATAGATGCGGCAAATTTCATATCTTGAGCATGAAATTGTTTTCCATAAATAAAAAAATAACTATTCAGATGTATTGTATAATTATGAAATAGGTTTTGAATGGCAAATTCAATATCTTTAATTTGGTAATTATAAGAAGATTCTCCTCGTGTTTCCATGGAAACGATAAAACTTTCAATATCATCTGGGGAACAAAGGAGTTGTATTGCTTCTAAGATAGAGGTTTTACCGCAATTATTGGCTCCAACGAGTAGATTTAAACGACCGAGATCTTGCAGCTCTAAAGATTGCAAGCCACGAAAATTCTCAATTTTGACGCTTCTGAGCATAGAGCAAACTCGCTAGAAGAACGAGAAGAAAACCAATAGAAGTTTAACATAAGGAGAGAACAGAATTTGGTATAATTTAATGAGTTCTTGCTCTATCCAAACCCATGAGTACCCAACCGAAAATTATTGTTCTTGACGACGATCCCACCGGCTCACAAACGGTACATAGTTGTTTGTTGCTGATGCAGTGGGATGTGGAAACCCTGCGGTTTGGTTTAACGGATGATTCGCCGATCGTATTTATTTTGACGAATACGAGAGCGCTAACTCCAGAAGAAGCGCAGCAGGTGACGCTGGAAGTGTGCCAAAATCTAAAACAGGCGATCGCCGCAGAACAGATCGAAAACTTCTTAGTTGTCAGTCGCTCGGACTCCACGCTGCGGGGCCATTATCCCATTGAAACCGATGCGATCGCCTCCGAACTCGGCCCCTTTGATGCCCATTTTCTCATTCCTGCGTTCTTTGAAGGCGGACGGATCACCCGCGATAGTATCCATTATCTGATGATCGACGGAACCCCAACCCCCGTCCATGAAACCGAATTCGCCAAAGATTCCGTCTTTGGTTACTCCCACTCCTATCTTCCCGATTATGTTGCCCAGAAAACCCAAGGTCAAATTAGCAGCGATCGCGTCCAACGGTTTCTACTCGAAGACATTCGCGAAGGCAGCTTTGACCGCTTGATGACCCTCAGTAATAATCAATGTGGAGTCGTAGACGCAGAACATCAAGTCGATCTAGACTGGTTTGCTGGTGACTTATTGCGAGCTAGTTCCCATGGTAAACGTTTCCTCCTCCGTAGCGCTGCCAGTATTCTTACCTCCCTTGCTCAACTGCCTTCCCAACCCGTCATGGCTGAACACATGAATCAATATGTGCGCGAAGGCAAACCGGGCGTAATTTTGGTCGGTTCCCATGTACAAAAAACCACAGAACAACTCTCCCAACTGCTGGAAGAGCCAGAAATTAGCGGTATAGAAGTCGATGTGAGCCATTTACTCAAAAATGACCCAAACAGTCAAGAAGACCTCATAGAAAGCATTTTAAGCCAAGTTCAAGACATCCACAGCCAAGGCAGAACCCCCGTTATCTACACCTCCCGCCAAGAACTCACCTTTCCCACCATTCAAGCGCGGCTCGACTTTGGCAAACAGGTGTCTCACGTCCTAATGAGTGTAGTTCAGAACTTACCGGAAGACATCGGCTATTTAATTAGTAAAGGCGGAATTACCTCTAATGATGTCCTCAGTCATGGGTTAGCTCTGCGATCGGCTCGTCTGCTTGGCCAAATTCTAGCCGGATGTTCCCTCGTGCGTACTCCCATCGATCATCCCCGGTTCCCCAACTTACCCGTCGTCCTCTTTCCAGGGAATGTCGGCGATCGCCACGGGTTAGCCACCGTCTATCAACGATTAAACCAGCCCTCTGCTCACTGACGCAACTTAACGGGATCTTAGCCGTACCATTTTATGAAATTATGGTTAAAAGAGTTTTGCCGCTCCCCCACCCTAAGCCATCCGTTCTTAGGTGCGGAGCAGCACGACTCCGTTGGAGGAAAACACATTTGGTCAACGCTAACAACTCAACTATGAAATACCGCGCTTTTATTTCTGTCATCTTAGCCTTGTGTTTGAGTCTGATTACCGCCTGTAGTGAAGGCCCAGCCGTAGGCAGCGACTACACCTACGATGATATTAAAAACACAGGTTTAGCGAATAACTGTCCCCAATTGGAAGAAACCGCTAGAGGTTCCATTCCCCTAGATTCCAGCAAGACCTACGTCTTAACTGATTTATGCTTGCAACCTAATGACTATTTTGTTAAAGAAGAAGCCACTAGCAAGCGTAAAGAAGCTGAGTTTGTACCCGGTAAAGTGCTTACCCGTAAAACGTCCAGCCTTACTCAAGTTTATGGAGACCTGACCTTTAATTCAGATAAAGCTCTGACTTTTGCTGAAAAAGGTGGAATTGATTTCCAAATTGTTACCGTACTCCTACCTGGAGGTGAAGAAGTTCCCTTCTTCTTTACTATCAAAAATCTCTTGGCTCAAAGTCAACCGAGTGCAGATAGCATCAATACCTCAACTGATTTTGAAGGTAAATTCCGGGTTCCTTCCTATCGGGGAGCAACCTTCCTCGATCCAAAAGCCAGAGGGGTAGCGACCGGTTATGATAATGCCGTTGCCTTACCTTCTAGCGCAGATGCTGACGATTTGACCCTGGCTAATGTGAAACGGGTTCAAGTGGGTGAAGGAGAGATTTCTTTACAAGTCACGAAAGTTGACCCCAGCACTGGAGAATTTGGTGGAATTTTTGTCAGTGTCCAACCTTCGGATACTGATTTAGGGGCCAAAGAGCCTGTAGATGTGAAAATCAAAGGTATCTTCTACGGTCGTGTGGAAGAAGATTTGAGCTAATTTCATCAGACTTTGATTGAAGTAGGGACGAAGAGTGTTCGTCCCTATTTTTTTGCCAGTGCTTCATGCTAGAGAATAGGGAATGGATTTTAGAGGATTAACCAACCCAGAATTTCTTCGACACTCAACTGTAGATCAATCCCTTCTAAAATGGGCAGTTGTGCGTCAGTCGTAAATAAATCAATGCGTTGATTTTCTCGAATGACCCAAGTACTTTCTTCTGCGGGATTAATGAGCCATCCCAGACTGGTGCCTGCTTGCGAACAATGCAATAATTTATCTAAGGCCTGAGAGTGATTTTGGTGAGGCGATAAAATTTCAATAGCCCAATCGGGATGAAGTCCAAAACGATTGGCAATTTTTCCGCTATCAGTTCGGGGAATTCTTTCCCAGCGAAAGACAGCAATATCGGGAACCATAGAACGTCCTCCGAAGGTACAGCGCAGTTCGGGAAACGCACAAGCAACCTTAGCCGTTTCTGCCACTGTATTAATCGCCAAACAGAGCCTGTATTGTAAGCGACTATGTTCACCTTGGGGCATCGGTTTTTCCTGAATGGTTCCGTTGAGATATTCTAGAGCCGGTTTGGTTTCTGGGCGCTCCAGAAATTCCTCTAAGCTTAGGGATGGAGTTAGGGCTTGAATCATCTGGATTAGGGGATTGATGGGATTTTATTCTAGCAAGTTATAGTCATTCCAATTAAGTTCCGTACAGTTTGACCAACTCATCCAGAGTTGTACCGGATGGAGCATATATCCTTTGCTTTTTGAGACTCGTGGCGATCGCCACTTCTGTAACAGTCCTAGAATTGAGTCAAGACAAGAGAAAAGTTTTCCCAGAGTGACAAAAAAGAATAAGTATCCCCTATCCCTGCTATATGACCTAAAAACAAGAAACCACCGAAAAATCTGTCGGTGGTTCAAAAGGAGAGTCATAATCATTAAATCCAAGGGTTCTAAAGCTGATTAAAGCTATGGAATCAAGGCCGATCTATTTTGCACCTACTAATTCCGGTTCCTTGTCCCAATTAACCCAATCTTGGGCTTTTAGGAACGTGGTATAAAGCTCTTCTTCTCGGCTGCCTGCTTCTGGACTATAGCAATATTCCCAACGTACCAGGGGAGGTAAGGACATCAGAATAGATTCAGTACGGCCATTCGTTTGTAAGCCAAAAATAGTTCCTCGGTCATAGACGAGGTTAAATTCTACATAACGTCCACGGCGATAAAGTTGGAAATTACGTTCGTGTTCTCCAGCTTCTATATCTTGTCTACGCTCAATAATGGGAAGATAGGCATCAAGGAAGGAGTTGCCACAACTTTGAACAAAGGCAAAGATCTCTTCCCAAGTATGAGCAGTGTCGCCAACTTTCTGACTATATTGTGCAGCTTCTCCTTCAGGTTTGGGGCCTCGATAGAGTTGTCCCCGACCATCTTGGTAATCAAAGAAAATTCCACCAATACCTCTAGCTTCTTGGCGATGCTTGAGGTAGAAATATTCATCACACCAGCGTTTGAAGGTGGGATAATATTCTGGATTGTGTTTATCGCAAGCATCCTTAATGGTTTGATGGAAGTGAATCGCATCTTCGGTAAACGGATAGTAAGGTGTTAAATCAACACCACCGCCAAACCACCAAACCGGGCCGGCTTCAAAGTAGCGATAATTCAGGTGAACGGTGGGAACATAAGGGTTACGGGGATGCAACACCATTGATGTTCCTGTCGCAAAGAAGGGATGACCCGCTGCTTCAGGACGTTGGGTAAGGATAGAAGAGGGTAGTCCCTCTCCCCAAACTTCGGAAAAGTTTACTCCACCTTGTTCAAAAACTCTACCGTCTCGGATCACTCTGGAACGACCGCCACCTCCTTCGGCCCTTTCCCACTGGTCTTGTTTAAATTTAGCTTGACCATCAATCTTTTCTAGTCCTTGGCAGATGTTCTCTTGCAAACCCATCACCCAGGTTTTAAACCGTTCGCGAGAATCTGTAGGGGGGAGGTTGGAGGTTTCAGAATGACTCATAGTAACTTCGTAATAACGTTGTAGACTCTGTTGGTTTTGTTTGGAATTTCAACTCTAATCACTCTATAGTGATTAAGCTCAAATTGATGATTTTTTTTCAAAACTTAATACTGTAAGGAGTATAGGCGATCGCTACACCACTCGACTCCATTCGCCTTAACCTAGGGAAAAAGGAGCCTAAACATCTGCCTAAAACTCCCCCCTACAGTCAGCTTTGTGCTCAGATTATCTCGGCGATCGATCAATCCCACTCTAGATCGACAAGCGTTCTCTTTATGGACTTTTGCATACAACAAAGAAGAACCGTAAAGCAATGTAAATATTTTATGAGAATTGACGACCAATTCTTATCTTCGTTATAAACTGATGTATCGATAAACTGATTTTGCACCTGATTATGGTTAAGACGCTCTCACAACCCACGATAGAAGAACTCAAGCCAGGGGTAAAAGCTCCAGTCAAGGAAACCCTGCTGACCCCTCGGTTTTATACGACTGATTTTGAGGCTATCGCCTCAATGGATATTTCTAGCCAAGAAGCTGAACTTCGGGCTATGGTAGCTGAAATGAAAGCGGACTATAACCGCCATCACTTTGTCCGGGATGAGAGCTTTGACCAATCTTGGGAACATCTGGATGAAAAAACCCGCGCTACATTTGTAGACTTCTTAGAGCGCTCCTGTACTTCTGAATTCTCCGGCTTTTTGCTCTTTAAGGAACTCTCCCGTAAGCTCAAAGACACTAAGCCCCTATTATCAGAAATCTTTAATCTAATGGCGCGGGATGAAGCCCGTCATGCTGGATTTCTGAATAAGGCCATGAGTGATTTTAAGATCTCTCTAGATTTGGGTTATCTGACGAAAAACCGCACCTATACGTTTTTTAAGCCAGAGTGGATCATCTATGCGGTCTATCTGTCGGAAAAAATTGGCTATTGGCGCTACATCACCGTTTACCGTCATTTAGAGAAACATCCAGAATATCAGTTTTATCCGCTCTTCCGGTTCTTTGAAAGCTGGTGTCAGGATGAAAACCGCCACGGGGATATTTTTACAGCCCTATTGCGATCGCAGCGCCATATGTGGGATAGCTGGACAGGACGGCTCTGGGCCCGCTTTTTCCTGCTCACCGTCTTTGTTACTCATTCTCTCACTGTAGATGAGCGCACTGACTTTTATGAAATGATTGGTTTAGATGCCAGAGAATATGACCAAACTGTAGTTTGCAATACTAATGCTACAGCAGGTCGGGCTTTCCCAGTCATGTTAAATGTAGATCATCCAGAATTTTTCCCACGGGTTTATCGCTGTTCAGAGCGAAACATGGAGCTTGCAGCGATTGATAAGAGCAATGCACCTAAAATTGTCAAATTCTTCCGCAAACTACCCTTAATGGCTGGAATTGGCTGGGATATGCTGCGTCTATATCTAATTAAACCCATTGATGCAGAAGCTATCCGAGATACCGTGTGTTAAGCCAGAAACCCGGTTTCTATGAATATCTTTGACACTCAGCCAAGATTGAAAATAGAAACCTGGCTTATGTTTTTCTTCTCTAGAGAAGAAAAACATAATTCTTTAAGGATAAAGAGTATAAAATAGCCGTTATAGGAGATAGGGAATTTCAAAGTGTAAGGCTAGGAAAGTGGCTTTATTCAAACAGTCTACTCTTTAGCCTCCTTGTCATCCCTTAAGAAACAAAACAAAAGGTCTCTCTGAATCAGAAAGACCTTTTGCCAAAAATGGACCTGGCACCGAGCTATTTTGCCCAAGGGTGACCCCCAAAGTATCGT
>NZ_CEZBFX010000095.1:0-19699 GCF_982964205.1 Roseofilum sp.
GCTCCAAATGCCTTTTGACAGACCCTTCCATGTATAGCCTGGAGAATCTGCGTCTCTTCAGAGCGCAGAGTGTCAAGATATTGGGATTGACTTGTACAATTAACGTGAGTTAAACCAGCGTTGTGCATTTAATCCCTATGGCTAGAACAGAATCAACCATGTTGGCGTTAGGGACTCTAGCGCCCAGCTTTCAACTCCCAGATGTAGTTTCTGAAGAAATTATTTCTGTAGAGACTTTTGCCCAGAAAAAAGCCCTGTTGGTGATGTTTATTTGTAAACATTGCCCCTTTGTGAAGCACATTCAAAGCCAATTGTCAAGCCTAGGGCAAGATTATCAGAATACGGACTTAGGAATCGTCGCGATCAGTTCTAATGATATCGTCAAACATCCGGATGATTCTCCTGAACAATTAAAACAGATGGCTTTAGAATTAGGGTTTACCTTTCCCGTTTGCTACGAAGAAAGCCAGGAAGTAGCCAAAAGTTATACTGCCGCTTGCACACCAGATTTTTTCTTGTTTGATAGCGATCGCCGCCTCGTTTACCGAGGTCAACTCGATGACTCTCGCCCCAGCACAAATATTCCGGTAACCGGTACAGATTTGAGGAAAGCGATCGATGCAACTTTAGCTGGACAACCTGTAGCTCCAGAACAAAGACCGAGTCTTGGTTGTAATATTAAGTGGAAACCAGGTAATGAACCCTCTTACTATGGTTAAGCTGATCGCCAACGGGGAGACATGGAGGTAAGGAGATGGGGAGACCTGGAGGAAACCTATTAGCCATTAGCCATTACCGATTACCCATCACCAAACCTTTGAGAATTCTGGAAAACCGTTTAACCCAACTGTTTCTCTTAGCCATCTCCATGATGAGCTTTAGTGCGATCGGTTTAACCCTGGGAAGCGCCTTATTTTTACAACATGCGGGGGCATCTTCTTTGCCCCGATCCTATATGCTGATGGGTGTCGTTTCGATCCCAGTATATCTAGGCTTATCGCAAATTGTCGATCGCACCCATCGCCCCCGATTATTTCAGTATTTTCTCATCCTTGCCCTGGCATTAGCCCTATCCCTACGTCTGCTCATCGTCTTCGATCGTCCCTGGGTTTACTTCGTTCTTTATATCAGCTTTTATATCCAATGGACTTTAGTCACCGAAGTTCTCTTTCCCAGCTTAGTAACCGATTACTTCACGACTTTAGACTGGAAACGATATGCCCCCTCCCTAAGAATGGCAACCGCTTTAGGAGGCTTATTAGGGGGAGGATTAATCAGTATTCTCTCGCAAAAAGTTGTACCAGAAAATCTGATCTTAATTCTGCCCCTCTTTTATGCGCTCGTCTTTATTCAACTGCTCTATCTCGACCATACCCAAACTCCGATAAAATCCTCACCTTCGCCTAATCAAGTCCAGTCTTCAACTCCCATTTCCCGGTTAGAAACCCTAAAAAAATATCCCATCATTGGCTTCTTAGCCACCAGTACTTTTTTAACCATTCTTTTGTATACGATTGGCGAATTCCTCTACTTTAGTATCTACGCCGAGAACTTTACCAGCGATCGCCAACTCACTGGGTTTTTAGGAACGATGCGGATGATTAACAGCATCATTCCTTTTATTATCCTCTACCCCCTCACCCAACCCCTACTCAATCGGATTGGAGTAATGGGGATGAACCTGCTTTATCCCGTCACCACCTTCCTCAGCTTTCTGGGATTAGGTACTCAAGGGAATTTAATCAGTGCCATGGCGTGTAATTTTAACACCAATGGCATTGAAGATAGCATTAATCAACCCATTCAAAGCTTGAACTATAACGCGGTTCCCTATGATTTAGTCGGCCGCATTCGCACCATTAGCAATGGCTTATTTTATTCCCTGGGTCTAGCGATGGCGGGTATTTTACTATGGGGATTGGATCAATTCAGCCAGTTACAAATTGCCGAACTAGGTCTGGGATTAAGCCTCCTATTTCTGCTAGTTCGCTATGCTATGGGCAAAAGCTATCTACAATCCTTGCTGAGTTTATTGCGATCGGGTTCCACCCAATGGCATGAGGTAGGAGTGGGATTACCAAAATTACCAGAACACTGCGAAACAGAAGTCATTGAACTACTCAAGAGCAAAGAGATCCAAAATCAAATCTTAGGTCTTTCCCTTGCCTCCTGCCTCAAACGACCCCAACAATTCTTGCCCTACATTCAACCCCTCTTTCTTCTTCATCACCGAGATCTTCATCCCCACCTAATTCAATTTTTCCAAAGCTGTCCTCATCCTCAGATGTTCAAATTTCTAGAGCATTTCCTGCAAAGCGAGGATCAAAGCCTACGCTTGTTAGCCCTAGAAGCGATTATTGCTAGTAAATACCGACTCCCTAACGAACAATTAGAAAAGCTCCACAAAAACCCCAATCTTCAACAAGAAGCTCTCTTGTGTGTTGCGTCTATTGAAGCCCGAAGTAAAAACCCGAAAATTCAGGAGAGCTGCAACCTCTTTTGGAATACTCCCCTAGATGAAACGACTAAACTGACCCTTATTCGAGCCATTCGCAGCACTAAAAATCGTCAATTTATTCCCTACCTGCAAAGGCTTTTGAAAGATGCTTCCTTAGAAGTCAGTCGTCAAGGATTGGATGTTTTAGCTCTACTGGCTCGCCCTGGAGAACAGGAGGTCGGGAAGTTAGCAGCGAGTCAATTAGCCAATGTCGATCCGTTATCTAGGGCAATTGCTTTTAAAGTTATGGGAGTGGTCAAAAGTCCCAGTTTGCTCCTTGATGTGGCGATGGGGCTACAACATTCGAGTTTAGCCGTACGATTATGGGCTGCTACTGCATTAGCCAATTATGGAGAAGCTAGCTTAAAGGTGGCTCGTGTCTATTTGTATTCCCCTCGCTATGAGGTGGTGGAAATGGCGATCGCCACTATAGCCAAAGTCGGAACTCGCCGCGCCATTAACCTCCTCTATGATTTTCTCAAACCGGATTGTAAAGGAGTTGCCCAAACCCCATCCTGGATTAAGAGTATTCGACCCCATGCCCCCTATGCTCCTTTCCTGAAAACAATCCTTCAAGATTATCAAAAACGGGTCATTCAGCGTGTCTTTTATATCTTATCGGTACTCGATAACCAGAACATAATTAAACAGATTCAACCTCTCCTCACAAGTACCGATCCTCGTCTGCGAGCCAATGCTCTAGAAACGCTGATGTCAGTTAAACATCAACGATTTATCCGTCCTATCCTGCCTCTTTTAGAAGAGGAGCAACCCTTCGTTTCTACCCCATCTTTATCGGAATCAGAATTAATTTACCAGTTGAGTGAACAGAGCGATCGCTGGTTACGCCTTGGTGCTTTATTGATGCTCTCAGAACTTCGACTACACTCGACCACCAACCCCTATCTAATTCCCTGCCACTTACAAGAAGATCCACACCCCTTGGTTCGTAGAATCGCCCAATCCCTCGCCACTAGACAACAAGAAGAAATTCCCCAACAGGACTGGTTCTTAAAACAACTCTTTTTCCTTAAAAGTACAGCCTTATTCCATATCCTTTCCCTGGATGAATTGGAAGAACTCAACCCTCTCTTTTATCCCGCACATTTACCCGCTCATGCCACCCTTTACGCGGGTGACCCCCATCAAGCGAAACTCTATCTCATTGCCGAAGGTCAGGTTACTTTATATTCCCATCCCAAACCTTTAGAAAGCCAGACCTTAACCCTGAGTGCTGGGCAATATTTTGGCGAAATAGCTGCCTTGGAAAATATTTGGTATAAAATTGTTACTCAAACCCATTGCACATTTTTAACCCTATCGAGCAAACAGTTTGAGATCCTCATCGATCGCTGTCCTCGCCTTCTCTGGTGTCTCTCTCAACCGCAGACGAGTTATAGCGATTGGCGCTAGGGAATAGAATAGAGCGCTTCGTGCTATATTACGTGGGCTAAGAATTCTACAATTCCCCTATCATCAAATTCATTGGCAAGGGCAAGGATGCGATCGCAGAACACCCCATATTTACTATCCTTACCCCGCAGTCGTTCTACTTCTTCCTCAACACCAGTAATGTCACTCTCTTGAGCCAACTCTTTTAAGTCCGTTAATTGTTCCCTAGGGGGATAAATGAGTTCAGAAGTGG
Organism: Roseofilum sp.; assembly: GCF_982964205.1. Lineage (NCBI taxonomy): Bacteria > Bacillati > Cyanobacteriota > Cyanophyceae > Desertifilales > Desertifilaceae > Roseofilum > Roseofilum sp. The sequence goes on from NZ_CEZBFX010000095.1 coordinate 4,143, forward strand.
CTGCTTCTGATGGAGTCATCGAAGTTTCATAAATCCACTCTAATTCGAGTAACTTCTGAATCCGACCCAATAGTTGCTTCATGTCCACAGGCTTGGGCACAAAATCATTACAACCGGCAATGATGCTGCGCTCTTTATCGTTTTCGAGTAGGCTGGCTGAAGAGACAACAATCGTCACCTCTGAGTCTTGTTGGCGAATGCGACAAGCCAGTTCAAAGCCATCGAGCTTAGGCATGATCAAATCTGTGATGATTAAATCCGGCTGAAATTTCTGATACTCTTCAATACCTTGCTCCCCATCTTCAGCTTCTGCTACCACAAAGCCCATAATTTCTAGCGCTTCACGGACAACCATACGATTGATACTTTTATCGTCCACAATTAGAACCTTGCGCTGCTGGCCGTTATAACCCACAATCTTACCCTTGACGGCAACACTGAGTTCTTCTGGCCAATCTTGAACCAGAGGAAGGTTGACCTCGAACCAGAAACAGCTCCCTTTATCCAACTCGCTACTCACTTGAATTTCACCTCTCATCATCTCCACAATTTGATGGCTGATTGCTAGACCCAAACCTGTCCCTTCTGATTTTTGCTGCCGATCCCCCACTTGCTCAAAGGGCAAGAAGATTTTCTCTATATGCTCAGGAGTCATACCGATACCGGTATCTTTTACGGTGAAGCGTATCGGCATAACCGTTGTATCTAACTCTGGACTGATTTGGGGTAAATCCATCGGTTCAACTGTCAATGTCACCTTACCCTGATGGGTGAATTTGATCGAGTTACTCAGTAGATTTAAGAGAACTTGGCGTAATCGTTTGGGGTCTATATAAACGCCTTCCGGTAACTGGGAAGGGATAATCAGTTGAAACTCTAGACTTTTCTGGTCTGCTTTAATGCAGATAACTTCTGCAACACTCTGTAAAAATAACGAAAAATTTACAGTTTCAGGGAGCAGTTCTAGCTTGCGAGCCTCAATTTTGGCTAAGTCCAAGACATCGTTAATCAGGGTTAACAGATGAGTTCCTGCTTGACGAATCACATCAACACCTTTGCGATCCTTCTGACTCAGTTCATTACTCATCTGTAAGATCTGGGCATAGCCCAAGATACCATTGAGCGGAGTACGTAACTCATGACTCATGTTTGCCAAAAATTCGCTTTTGGCTTGGTTGGCACTGTCAGACATTCGTTTAGCTTCTGCAAGAGCTTCTTCAACTTGCTTGCGCTCGCTAATATCGGTAATAAAGCCTTCGATAAAGGTGATTTTACCTTCTTCTGTATACACGCCAGTTCCTTGTTCCCAAAACCATTTGAGTTCTCCGGTTGCCGTAATGCAGCGATAGACGAGTTGGAAGGGTTTGTGCTGCTCTATTGCTGCTTCCATTGTACTTTCGACGAGCGGGCGATCTCTCGGATCAATGAGGTCACTATAGGCGATCGTACGGTTGTCAATTAGGTCTTCGGAGGAATAACCCGTGAGGTCGTAACCTCCCTGACTGACAAATTTCATCGTCCAATATTCATCGTGGAGACAACGGTATGCCATCCCTGGTAAATTACTCATCAGGGTCCTTAGAACCCGTTGATTTTCTTGCAAGTCTTGAGTCCGTTCTTCCACTCGCTGTTCTAAGGTGGAAAAAGATTCTTTTAACTGCCCTGCCATTTGATTAAATGTCGATGCCAGCCGTCCAACTTCATTTTTGGTTATTACGGGTGCAGTTTGGTTTAAATCTCCTGCTGCTAGAGATTCTGCGGCTTGACAGATCGCTACAATCGGACGGACAATTTCTCGAGAGAGCAAATAGACTCCCACTAACAAGACTCCAGTAGAACACAAGCCAATCAGAACGATATTACGTGCCAGTTGTCTGGCTGGAGTAAAGGCTTCGGCTTGAGAAATTTCTGCCAGCAATGCTAATTCTTGGTTGGGAAGCCAACGATAAACTCCGACTACGGGAATGTCTGCGTAATTTTTGTAGAGTCCAAAGCCATTTTGACCCTCGATCGCGAGATCGATTCCCACACTGCTAATTTGGGCTTGGGATTGTAGATTTTCCTTGCCCTCTATGGAGATAAAGATCGCCCCTTGTCTGCTGTTACCGACTAGATAAGTTTCTGCGGTTTCGCCCAACCCTGTATTATTGCGAATCAGAGTATCGATATCTGCTAGGTCTAGATCGACGGCGATCGCGCCCATTTGGATGTTTGCGTCATCAACAATGGGAGTGGCAAACGTAATCGCCGATTGACCCGTCATCGGAGAAATGTAGAAGTAAGGAGAGATCGCATCAGCCGTCTCGGATGTAAAAAAGGTGGTTGGTGCAGCATTGGGTCGATATCTGCCTTTGATTTCTGGATGTTGGGCATCAAATATAACAGTGCTGCCGGTATCTGTGATGCGGATATTGTGTAAATTCGACTTGATAGTTGTCCAGTCATCAATATAGCGTCTGAGTGCTTGCTCCGTTTCTTGATAAGTGGCTTCTGATTCGTCAGTCATCAGCAAAGTTGCTACTGCTTCTTGAACGGGAGGTTGTTGACTCACTAAAAGAATATCTTGGATCTGATGGTCTACCCACCCATCAAGTTGGGTACTTTTTAAGGCGATGGTGGCGCTTAGGCGATCGACCACCTCTTTCATCAGAGCGCACCTAGCTTGATAGTAAGCAGAAAAAGCCACAACGCCGATAACGATCGCCGATAACAGAGAAAAATAGCTGGTTAATTGAACTAAAAGACTTTTTCTAATGGGAAATGTCACGATGTTTTCTCCCGATCTTAATAGTGGTTGATAATATCCTGAATTTGAGCGATCGCATCATCTGCGGCCTCTTCTGGAGAGACCCCTTCTTGAATGACCCTCTCTAAAGCTGTAGTGAATATCTTCTTCTTACTAATTTTTGCGTAGGCTGGATTTAGGATAGTTGGATAAGCCTGAATGTTCTCGGCAGACAGGCTTTCTACAGCGGCCAAGTGAGGGTCAGCCTTCTGCCACAACGAGGTATGCAAAAGTTCTGGCATGGGAGGCAAAAATCGTCCTTTCTCCTGTTCGATCAAGAGTTGGAGATTTTCGGGTTGTAGTAAATAAGCTAAAAATTGTTTGGCGGCTTCTGGGCGTTTAGCATTGGCAGGTACAAAACTATAAACCAGAAAAGATTGTCCGATAAAAATTTTTAAAGGACTGCCCTTGACCGTATTGGGCCAACTCGACATCGTAACAATTTCGTTCATGTAGCGATTTCTCACTTTCTGGGTGTAAGGATTATCAGCCTGTTTCTGAGTGACAGGAATGGATAGTGTACCATTGGTTACTAATAAACATTGGCGATCGAGAAAGTAAAAATTATTATCGGCATTTGTCCACTCCATCGATTCCGGGGGAATATATCCCTCTCGATGTAAAATATATAACTGTGAGAGGGCGTTAATTAATGCTTGACGATTCTCTGGGAGATCGAGTACAAACCTCCCCTCACGATCGAAGATATTGCCATTATGACCGTGAAGAAACTGTAAAAAGGCCTCAGTCCCATCACTTGCCTCTTTATTGAGGGTTATACAAAAACTGCTAATCTCTTTCTCTCCTAACTGGTGGAGGCGATCGCGCACATCTTGCCAAAATTGCCAAAAACCGTGCCAATCTTGAGGAATATCGCTGTCTGTAAGTCCAAGGCGATTGAGATAGGGTTTCCAATAGTGAATATTATGAGTCCCTATCCCCATAGGAATGGCATAAAAGCTGCGATCGCCTAGGGTACTGTTTAGATAATTAACGGCATCTAAAGCGCCCGGATAGAATGAATCTGCGATCGGTTCAATCACATCAGAAACATCGGCTAACTTTCCTTCCCAAGCTAACTGGGGAACGATCTCATAGAGATCGACAATGGTAATAATATCTGGAGCATTGCCTTGTGCGATATTTCTATACAACCCTGGCGCGAAAGAACTTTCAAGTTGTTCGTAAATAGCTTCAGATTTTAATTTTAAAGTCGTTTTAATCCCAGATTTTTTTTCCCACTCCTGGACTAGCCCAGCAATCTCTTCATTTCCTTGACTGACAAAGGATTGCTGCCACCAAATAACCAATGAATCGTCTTCACTAGGTGAGGAATCATCCTCCGTATCTACGATAGCAGGATCGCGTTGAGACTCAACTGGGGACATAGAGCAACTCACCAGAAATGTTGCTATTCCAGAAAGAAAGCATAACAGAAGAATAGATCGGATTTTCATAAGAGATACAGCGCTTTGCGCTCTGATGGGGAGTAAACAACATAATTAATGGAGCTTTTGGCTGTTCTAGCTATCGTTAAAAACAGTCATTTATGTACCTCATAGCAGAGAAAAGTGCTGTATCTCTTAGATAGAAAGACTTGGATTAACACGAAATTATGAATTATGGACTACAGTCGAGATGAATTCCAAGATTCCTGTATCGTCGAACTCATAGGTAAAGGCAAGGATGCGATCGCAGAACACCCCATATTTCTCATCCAAACCACGCAGTCGCTCTACTTCTTCTTCTACACCGCTAATGTCTCCGACTTGGGCGAACTCTTTTAAGGCGGTTAATTCTTCCCTAGGGGGATACATGAGTTCGGACACTGTCGTCTCGGAGGTGGCGATCGCCTTTTCGCAAATCCAGTCTAATTCCAGTAACTTCTGAATTCGACTCAACAATTGCTCGATCTGCAACGGTTTGGGTATAAAATCATTACAACCCGACACGATACTGCGGTCTTGATCGTGTTCGAGCCTACTGGCTGACGAAGCAATAATCCTTACCTCTGAGTCTTCTTCTCGAATTCGACGAGCCAGTTCAAAACCATCGAGTTTTGGCATTACCAAATCAGTGATAATTAAATCCGGTTGGAATTGCTGATATTGCTTAATGCCTTGCTGGCCATTTTCCGCTTCCGCCACCAGAAATCCTAACGGTTCCAGCACTTCTTTGACCACCATACGATTCACAATTTTATCATCCACAATCAGAACTTTGCACCGCCGGCCGTCATAGCCAATAATCTTGCCCTCAGCTCCAACGGTTAGTTCTTCTTTCCAATCTTCCACGAGGGGAAGGTTGACCTCAAACCAGAAACGGCTGCCTTTACCCAACTCGCTACTGACTTGAATGTTTCCCCCCATCATTTCCACAATTTGACGACTAATGGCCAGACCTAACCCGGTTCCTTCCGCTTTTTGCTTCTGTTCCCCCACTTGCTCAAAAGGCAAGAAGATGTTCTCGACTTGCTCTGGGGTCATACCGACACCCGTGTCTAATACAGTGAAGCGTATGGACACAATGGTTGCATCTAACTGTAGACTTGGTTGAGGTAAACCCATGACCTCAACGGTTAACATTACCTCACCTTGGTGAGTGAACTTGATGGAGTTGCCTAATAGATTTAAGAGAACTTGGCGTAACCGTTTGGAATCAACATAAACCGCTTCTGGCAACTGAGGAGGGGTAATGGTTTGAAACTCTAAACCTTTCTCTTGAGCTTTAATACCAATTACTTCGGCTACTCCAGTGATAAATGAGGGGAAGTTCACCGTCTGGGGGATTAATTCTAATTTACGGGCTTCGATTTTGGCTAAGTCCAAGACATCGTTAATTAAGGTCAACAGGTGAGTACCTGCTTGGTAAATGACCTCAACTCCTTTGCGATCTTCTTGACTCATTGCATTGCTACGCTGCAAAATCTGGGCATAACCCAGGATGCCGTTTAGGGGGGTGCGTAGCTCATGACTCATGTTGGCGAGGAATTCACTTTTGGCTTGGTTAGCCAGATCTGCGGCTTCCCTTGCCTGTCGGACTTCTGCCTCGATCGCTTTCCGTTCTGTAATATCTGTAGCCACGCCAAGTAAATAGGGCGGTTGATTCTCAGCTAGAATCAGAGGCGTTTTGATGGAGTGAAAGCATCGGACTTGACGATTAGCTTGGGTGACTGATTCTTCAACCACTTGTTGTTGACCATGGCTCAAAACCCAGCGATCAATTTTTTGAAATCGTTCTATTTCTTCAGGAATGAGTACGCCAAATTCTGCATCAGTTTTACCCACGAGATTTTCAACGGTGGTCTGATAGATTTCAGCCAGGGCTTGATTACCCAAAATAAAACGCCCTTCGGTATCTTTGACAAAGATGATATTGGGCGTAGTATCGATAACTTTGCGTAGGAAAGTTTTTTGCTCTTCAAGTTGGGCCGATCGCTTGGCAACTTCTTGTTCTAACGTGAGGGAATAGGCTCGAAGTTGACGTACTTTATAGCGATTCAAGATCGTGTAATTCAAAACGATCAATAAGCCACCTGTACCGAGCCAAATCACTAGAATCTGGAGACTGATGGCGTGTCGGAGTTCAACGATCTTAGCTAAAAAATAGTCCTGTTGAGTTAGCACATGGATCTGCCAGCCTAAATTGGGAATAGTGATGCTAGAGGTGGGGATAAAGTCCCGATAGTGAGTTTGGTGGAACGCATCGAGTTCTGCACCAGACACCTCCAAAATTGTTTGAATCCCAGGATTTTTGGCTTTGGCTGCTGCCAGGAGCTTCTGGTGATTGGGGTGAACAAAAACGTTACCGGAGGATGTGGTGAGGTAAACCATGTCTTCAGGCTGGGTGTTGAGTCTGGCAATTTGCTCTTGCAAGAGGGGGAGGGTGATATCCACTGAGGCTACCCCTGCGACTTTAGGCGAATTGGGTTGAGTGAAGCTTTGGCCGAGAGTGATATAAATGAGATCTGTATCAAAATACGGCTCGATAAATTGGGGCTGTCCCAGATTCTTTTTGGCTAACAGATACCAATGTTGAGCATGGAAATTGTAGTCGGGGGCTTGCCATTCATCGGTGAGAATCAAGCGATCGCGCTGCTTTAGATCTCGATGTATATAAGGGCCAAAATGACGCACATCTGGCTCAAACTCTCCTGGCTCAAACCAAACTCCAATGCCATAAATCAGTTGGGGATCGGTAGATTCCAGAAGATCACGAAGACGCTCTGCTACCTGAGTGCGATCGCCCCGTAGGGGGCCGACTATATTAACTACCGTATTGACGATTTGGTAGGATATCGCCACCTGTTGGTTCATCTGACTGACAAATTGCTCGGCGATCGCCTCCCGTTGGTCTTGGGCTTGACGGTGGAGTTCCGGAACCCGCAGGCGATAAAACAACACCAAAACACTGGTCAGCAAGAGAGGGGGGACAAGGCAAGCTAGATTCAGCAACCAGGGGATAATATTTGAGGTTCGCATTTTACCAGGAAAATTGGGTTTGGAGCAACGCCCTTCCAGGGTGGCTTTTATGTTACGATTATAGATTTAGAAAGAAAGATCAACCACTGATTACTGATGCGATCCTCTTCTTTCCACGGATGATAAACATCAATGATTGCGTCCAGGCTAAAGCCTATTCAATTCTTAATTATTTAATGGTTCATTATTGCAGTATTGATTGAAAAGATCTCATTTTTTTCTCCTTCAATCAACAGAGTGTACGGCATGGTGGGATTAGCGACAACTAGGGCAGCATGAATAGACCGATCGAAGTTTTCTTGTTGCGATTTATATTGGTCTATGACCCATGACCTATGATCCAATCAACGAATAGGGGCAAGTGTTGTCACTTGCCCCTACCAGTGAGAAGTTCAAAATGAACCGTTACACATTCTTCTCACTTAAATCACGAGCTATGTGATCAAAGGGTTGATCCACAAAACTGGTATCAGCCACACCCGCTTCTGCCACTTGTGCTTTGACAATCTCCTTCATAATTTGAATGCCGCGAACCGTGGGGCCGATGGGAACCTCTAGAGAATTATAGACTTCCCGCAAGCCTTGTAGGACCCGCTCGTCTAGAACATCGGTATTTCCAGAAACCAGAGCATAACTGGCATAGCGGAGATAATAATCCATATCTCGCAGACAAGCCGCATAGCGACGAGTCGTATAAGCATTTCCACTAGGACGGATTAATTCAGGTAGTTCCTCAAATAATTGGGAACCTGCTTGCTTGACAATACTAGCAGCATTACCCGTAATCACATTAGCCGCCTGAATCCGAGCCAGACCGCTGTCAAAATAGGATTTGATTTGGTCTAGGGCATTGCGGTCTAGATACTGACCTGTAATATCGTAATTTGAAATTAAGCTTGTGACTGCATCCCGCATTTGTATTTACTCTCCCAACACAGCGTATTCGTTATTAAAGGGGATTAATGCATAATATCCATTTTGGAGTTTACTATAAAACGCATCCCCATTTCAGCCTCAAGTTTAGAGGACATCCTCTCAGAGCGATCGCCACAGTCATCAGAATTGTTAAGACATTGCTAAAAAAACCGCCATGCTGGATCAAATATTTTAGTAATGAGCTATACAAAACTGACTGACACCTATTCCCTAGGATGGATGAGCTAGAAAACTGGGACAGCGATCGCCAAGGCAAAGGATTGATGCAACCAACGTCTGGCCAGTCACTGTTCCAGACCTAACTGGTTGTCAATTTTCCTCTTCAGGTCGCGGAAAACGAAGGTCTCAAAGCTAAGGAACCTCACGCTCTGAACCTCAAGACTGACTCAATACCAACTCATAAGGAGTAATCCATGTTCCAAACCTCAGCAGAATTCTTGAAATACGTTCAAGATGAAAAGATCCAGATGATCGACCTGAAATTTGTCGATATGCCTGGAATCTGGCAGCATTTAACCCTGTATCAAGATCAAATCGACGAAAGCAGTTTCACCGATGGCGTACCCTTCGATGGTTCTAGTATTCGCGGTTGGAAAGCCATTAATGAATCTGATATGAGCATGGTTCTCGATCCAACTACCGCTTGGATTGACCCATTTATGGCTGAACCGACGTTAAGCGTCATCTGTAGTATTAAAGAACCTCGGACGGGGGAATGGTATAGCCGAGATCCTCGTTCCATTGCCCAAAAAGCGATCGACTACCTTCAAGCAACCGGTCTCGGCGATACAGCCTATTTTGGTCCGGAAGCAGAATTCTTTGTCTTTGATGATGTTCGCTTCGACCAAACCCAAAGTGCTGGATATTACTATGTCGATTCCATTGAAGGCCGCTGGAACTCCGGACGCGAAGAACCCGGTGGTAACCTGGCCTACAAACCCCGCTACAAGGAAGGCTATTTCCCCGTTGCTCCCACCGATACCATGCAGGATATGCGGACGGAGATGTTACTGACCATGATGAAATGCGGAGTACCGATTGAAAAACATCACCACGAAGTAGCCACAGGGGGACAAAATGAACTCGGTTTCCGTTTTGGCAAACTGATTGAAGCGGCTGACAATTTGATGACCTATAAATATGTGATCAAAAATGTCGGTAAACGCTACGGTAAAACCGTGACCTTTATGCCCAAACCAGTCTTTAATGATAACGGTTCTGGGATGCATACCCACCAATCCATTTGGAAAGATGGCCAGCCCCTATTCTGGGGAGATGGCTACGCGAATTTGAGTGAAATGGCTCTCCATTATATTGGTGGTATCCTCAAGCACGCTCCTGCCTTATTGGCATTTACCAATCCTTCTACCAATTCCTATAAGCGTCTGGTTCCTGGATTTGAAGCTCCAGTGAACTTGGCCTATTCTCAAGGAAACCGTTCAGCCTCTATCCGCATTCCCTTAACCGGAACCAATCCGAAAGCCAAACGCCTAGAGTTCCGCTGTCCCGATGCCACTTGTAATCCTTATTTGGCTTTTGCTGCCATGCTTTGTGCTGGGATTGATGGTATTCAAAACAAAATCGATCCTGGTGAATCTTTAGATGTGGATATCTACGATCTCTCCCCTGAAGAATTGGCCAAGGTTCCTTCAACTCCCGGTTCTTTACTCGATGCGCTCAAAGCTCTAGAAGCCGATCATGAGTTCTTAACGACTGGCGGGGTATTTACGGAAGACTTCGTGACCAATTGGATTGAGTATAAGCTCGATAATGAGGTTAATCCCATGCGTTTGCGTCCTCATCCCTATGAATTTGCCCTGTACTATGATGTCTAGAAGAGGCGATGATTTTTCCTCTGATAGTTTTTTAATCCATTAAGAGTGACTGCCGGTGCGATAGCCACCTACGATAGGTGGCTATTTTAGTAAAAAGAATTACACTAATTCAGGTAAACGAAGCTTCTCATATCGAATATTGATGGTGAATCCTTTAGCTGAACTGGCCTATCAAGGGTGGCAACAAACGAAGAATGCATTAAGCTTGGCTCACAAGAGTGTGGCCTATCAATTGTCTACTGTCTTGATCGATCGCCATAAGCGTTCTACACCGGCGATCGATCCACAAGTATTAAGCATTGTTCAACAGCGCTTGGACGCTCTATTAAAAGTCGATTGGGAAGAAGCAAACTCAGGAGTTTATCCCCTAGAGCTGTTGTTTGAGGAAGATTGGCCACACTTATTCTCTACTTATCCCATGATTTGGCTCGATTTACCTCTCACTTGGCAACGGAAAAATCGTCAAGAATATCAGGTATTCCCGTCAGAGGTCGATCGCTCGACTTATCCTCGGTATTATCTACAAAATTTCCATTATCAGACTGATGGCTATTTGAGCGATCGCTCCGCCGAATTGTACGATCTGCAAGTCGATATTCTCTTCAATGGAGCCGCAGATGCCATGCGGCGCAGGGTTTTAGCTCCTCTGAAGCAGTCGATCTCTGACACTCCCACTAGCTCCAAACCGGCTAAAATTCTTGATGTTGCCTGCGGTACAGGGAGAACCCTGAGATTCATTCGCCAAACCTGTCCTCAAGCCTCTTTGTATGGTATCGATCTATCCCCTATTATCTCCGCAAAGCCAACCAATTACTCTCCAAAATGCCCGGAGAACTCCCGCAACTGCTGCAAGCGAATGGAGAAGAACTTCCCTATGTAGATAATTGTTTCCACGGGATTACCAGCGTCTTTTTATTCCACGAATTGCCTCCCAAAGCGCGCCAAAAAGTGATTGATGAATGCTTCCGAGTCCTCAAACCCGGCGGAACCTTGATTATTTGTGACTCCATCCAGAAAGAAGATAGTCCTGCTATTACTCCGGTATTAAATTGGTTTTCTCAGAACTTTCATGAACCCTACTATCCAAGCTATCTGATCGATGATTTAGGCGATCGCCTGCAAAAAATCGGGTTTGAGCAGATTGCAATTAATACTCATTATCTGAGCAAATATTGGGTGGCGCACAAACCCATAGAAGATAAAAAATCTATAGCCACACCAATGAATAGCTAATCCATCATGGTAGACTATATTACTGAAGCTATTTGATGCTAGCTTTGAAGAGTGCATTATGTTTAAATTTTATTAGAGCTGATTCCCGAAGTCGCTGAAAGTGCCTAACAGCAAGAGGTTCACTAAAATAGTAATAAATTCTGACTAATACAGGCTCAAACCATTTATATAGCCTTCTGAAGATTTCCTTTAGGAATCAGCTCTTAGAAGTCGATCAGAGTAAGGGTTCGCGGCTGCGATCGCTCATAAATCCCAAGGCGATCGCACTCATGCAGGCACTAATGACTAAATAAATGACAGGAGCATAGATATTACCACTGGCATTAATCAGCCAGGTACAAACTAACAGAGAGGTTCCCCCCATAATACTCGCTCCGAGATTGAAAGACAGAGAATAGGCAGTCAAGCGAGTCTCCGTTGGGAAGATTTCCACCATCATCACGGGAGAAATCGCCAACAAGGGAACCAGGAAAACCGCCAATCCGATTTGAGCCAACCAGACTTCGTAATGATTCGGTTGCAACAACAGCCAAAATGCAGGAAAACCCAACAGTGCCACACTCAAAATTGCCAGCAATAACCAGGATTTACGCCGTAGAGTTGTATCGGATAGCCAACCGAACAGGGGAAGAATCAGGATCTGGATGGTGAGGGCAACCACATGAATGACTAAAACCCCACTGCGGGAAACATCGGTGAATTGATCCAAATAGGTCGGAATATAGACCATAATGATGTAGTAAGTAGAACTATATCCTCCAGCAAAAAACATGGCCTGAAGCATGGGAACCAAGGATTGCCTCAGATCGCTTAGTAGAGGAACTTGTCTGCCTTCCTGGTGTTCTTCAAACACTTCTGAATCGGGGAGATTACTGCGAATGTAGAGTCCAGTCAATCCCAATATACCGCCAAATAAGAACGGTAAGCGCCAGCCCCAAGTCAGTAGGTTGCTGTCAGAAAGCAGATGGGTGATCAACGCCACAATACCTAAACCCAAGAGTAAACCTATCGTAGATCCGACATTGACAAAGCTAGTGGTGAACCCGCGCCGAGTTTGGGGAGCAGTTTCTGCTACGTAGGTTACCGATCCCGTGAATTCGCCGCCTACGGATAATCCCTGAACTAATCTGAGCAGAATTAAAAAAATGGGTGCTGCAATCCCGATCTGGTTATATGTGGGTAATAATCCCAATATGAAGGTGGGGATTGCCATTAAGATCACGGAGATAAACAGTTCAGTTCGACGACTGACGCGATCGCCAATATAACCGAAAATTCCTGCTCCAAGAGGTCGCATGACGAATCCTGCGGCAAAGACTCCATAGGTTTGTAGCAGAGAGACAATCTGATTATCGTTGGGGAAAAACAGTAGGGAGATGATGGGGGCTAAATAGCCATAAAGGGCAAAGTCATACCATTCGATCACATTACCGACAACACCAGCAAGAATAATGGTTTTGATGCTTTTTTTGCTATCACTGTTCTGGTGAGCGGGCTGATCCTGGATGGCTTCAATTTTAGATAGTGGTGTCACTCGGATTTTTGGTTAACTGCTGTTAATATACTTTAGCTTAATCTTTAAAAACCGTTATTGATATACCCCATAGCAGAGGAAACGGCCGTATCTACTCGGCGATCGTGAGCGACTGGCGATCTTTCGAGCCTCATGTACCCTGTGTTACTGTGGATCTTCAAATATCTTTCAATATTTATCCCAAAATATTTCAGGGATCAGTTAATATCAACTTAAAACTAAACCTCAGATCCAATTTTCCCGATGAATAGAGTGGCAGTCTTTGGCAATACTGGTGGTGGTAAATCGACCCTCAGTAAACAGTTGGCACAAATTACTGGTTTACCTCTCATACCACTCGATCTCCTCAACTATAGACCTGGAGGTAGTGAAGTGCCCCATGCAGAGTTTAAATCTGCCCACGATCGCCTCTTGGAAGACGATCAATGGATCATTGACGGATTTGGTTCTCTGGATACGGTGTGGGAGCGGCTGGATCGGGCAGATACCTTAGTTTATCTGGATATGCCAGTTTTACTTCATTATTGGTGGGTCACGAAACGATTGATTAAAGGTCTTTGGACACCTCCCGAAGGTTGGCCGGAAAATAGTCCGTTGTTCAAAGGGACACTGAGAGCTTATTCGGTAATTGGGTTATGCCACCAACAACTGACTCCGAGATATCGAGAGTATGTCCATGGGGCGATCGCGACAAAGCAAGTTTATCATTTGCGATCGCCCCAAGAGGTGAAGCAGTTCTGGCAAACGGTTAATGCGGAATTGAAAAAAGCTTAAAGGCTATGGACTATTCAATTTGTACCGATCGAGCAAAGCTTGATATTAAGGTGATTCATGACTTTCTTTGTAACCGCTCTTACTGGGCTAAAGGCCGTAGTTTAGAAGAGGTTCAGCAGTCTATGGAAAACTCAATCTGCTGCACAGCTATAGGTTATTGAGAGTTTTTGCCTTTTTGTAGAATTTCTGGTGATGACCACGCAAGGGTCGATAAGATGGCTTTTGCGACGTTATTGAGGTCTTGAGGGTTATTGTCAAGCAGGGAGCTTATCAAGTCCGGTGTGGACTGAGCGTCTGCTGTGGACTGAGGGGAGTGGGATGAGTTGTGGATTGCGGTGTGGGCGATCGCCGCACTCAGTGCATGATGTACAATATAATCGGTTACACTTAATCCAGTTAAGGTGGCGGCTTCTTCTAGGAGTTGATAATGTTGGGATTCGAGTTGGAGCGTGATAGTGGATTCCCGGATCGAGTTGGAGTCAGACATAGGGCAGTGATTGGATTCTGTATCAACAGTCTACCTTAAATCTATACAGAGATTGAATGTTGACTCCGCATTATTTGCCAGAAATCACAAAAAAACACACGACCTAAAGCCATTGGTTGCCCCTTCGTAAACCCCTAGGACTAGACTGCTCAACTCAAGCGGTTCCGGACTGGTGTGGTTCATTTGGTTCAAAGAATCCAAACTGAAATAGCTACACCAGTCCGAGAACCGTACCGTCACGAGCAGGCTAGTGATGCATGGATGGACTGAGCGCAAGAGCGGCGATGCACCGCCCAGATTGCAAGGCTGTTTGCCAATGATTAGATCGTGTGATTTTTGGTTATGTTAATAAACGGGCATGGTGCATCCGTAATGCCAAGATATGCTCGCAAGGGCCTTTATACAGCTTGTTTTGCTGATGCCAGTTGCAAGTACATTCTGCTTTAATTATACGCTCATCTCGATCGATTGTCAAATTGGGCGCATAAGTTTTTCCTTGATCTCGAACCGTTCCTTGGAGAAGTAAAGCCCCTCCTGAATCAGTTACACTGCTGACTTGGACTTGATTTTCGCTTAAAAAACGAGTCGCTTTTTCTTCGCGCTCATTGGCAAATCGCAAACGCTCCATGGGTAGGGGTTCGCGGCTTAATTCTCGCAGGCGATAAACTTGTTTATTGAGGTCATAAATGGCGCGTCCGGCTTGGGTATAGGCTCCCAATGCTCCTAATACGGCGGTTTGACTTAATCCTAACCGTTGGGCGAGACTCGCTGGCGTTTCTGCCCAAGTTTCCCGCAGCGCATCAAAGATTATTTTTTGCGTCCATTCATCGACATCAGCGCGGGGAGCCATGAGGTCAAAATTTCCGGAACTTGACCAGTCATTGGCGGTCCATCCGGATAAGCCCAAGGTAAAGGACATATCGCCTAAATCGGCAACATAAAAAGAAGGCATTCCTGTGCCTAAAAGGTGGATGGTGAATTTTTGGGCAATGGGGATTAAGCGCTCTAAAATATGGATACGGCGACGACCCCATACGCGGATTTCTTGGCTATTATTGCCAGTATAGGGCGATCGCCAACACACCACTTCCTTATTCCAGGGATCGAAGACTACTTTAATCGGTTGTCCCGGTTCCAGAATATAGCGCAAACTACGCGGTCCTTTCCTCTCTTTGTTGCGTCGGAGAATCAGGCAAATATTGTGAATATCCATAGGATGTAAATCAAAGGTGGTTGCTGGGAGTGACATGGCAGAACTCACCTGCAAAAAGCCTCTTACCCAACTGTCGGGTAAATCGATTTTCACTTCTTTGAATGTCTCTTCGTGGGTGGTTTGCACTTCAAAGCCAGATGGATCGACTTGAAATTGGGTGGTTTTGTAGCTTCTGATTTTTTGGAATTCATCATAGAGGGCGGCAGAATAGTCAATATTCGTCGTACCGCAGGCGAATTCGTTGATATTTTGAAATACGTCATAGCTTGCCCCCAGTCT
>NZ_CEZBFX010000096.1:0-19508 GCF_982964205.1 Roseofilum sp.
AGTAGGGGGTTTGGGGGACTAGTCCCCCAAAGAGATCTCACAATCAAGCCCAACCAATCCTCATTGTTCCTTCTCCCCTTATCACGAACTCAGGTGAATCTAGCTAAAGATGGCAATCCTTCACGTCTGAAGTGTCAGTCAACTGTAGGAAACCTCTCAGAATTGGATATGAGTTACCCCAACCGGCGCGGACGACCTAGGGTAGTGATATAGATGACCGCCTCATCGACAGGAATTCCCAGCACTTCATTGACCCGATCGTCAAAAAAACCACCAATCCCACTGACACCTAAGCCGAGGTGAATGGCAGCTAGGTTAACCCGCTGTCCGAGATGACCGGCATCCATATGGAGATAACGATAAACGCGATCGCCATATTTAGCCACCGCTTTCCCTAAGTCAGCAGTGTGAACAATAATTGCGGCGGCATCTCGACCTAAATCTTGTCCCAAACACAAATAATGTAGCTCTCGGCGAAAGTTCTTAAATCGAATTTGCCGCAGTTCTTGCGCTCTGGGAGCATAATAATAACATCCTTCTTCTAATCCATTCACTCCAGAAACAGCGAGAAAGGTTTCTAATAAGCTGAGGTCGAAATAGTCCGGAGTGGGATCGAGATACTGGTCTTGATAGTTTTGGGGTTGATATGTAAAGTCTAAAAGCGCCCGTAATTCAGCTAAGGATAAGTCAGCGCCTGTATACGAACGGGTAGAACGACGCTGGAGGATTGTATTTTCTAGGGAAGGAGCTTCCTCTGTAGCCCGAGGGGGCGTACTCCCTAAGTCTCCCAAGTTGAGAGGTCGGCTTGTGGTGGAAACTTTTAAGCAAAAAGGAAAATTGTATTTATCCTCTGAGTCTAGGGGGGTAGGATCGGGTTTGGGAAGAGGGTTGGCAGGGATGCGGGTATTTTTGTGCAGGTATTCCAACAGCTTTCCTTCCGGAAGGGTAGGATAGTCGGTTTGTGTCTCCGAGGGCAGAGCGCTGGGAGGAGACGGTGGCGGAATGTCTGGTTTAGTGTAGGGGACTAGGGGCAGAATGGCGAGGGTTCCTTCTGTTTCCGGATTGAGATAGAGCAGTTCATCGATCAGATCGTCGGTGAATCCACCAATAAGATAGGGGCGATATCCATACATCGCTCCAGCAAGTTCAAGGTTGCCTAAGAGATGGCCGCTATCCAGGCATATTCGGCGGTAGGCGCGGTCTTGATAGCGCCAGGAAGAGCGGTAAAAGACGGCAGTTAGGGCGATCGCCACCGAAGTTTGGTTGAGGACAGGATGGTTAAAACAGGCCGTTTTTAGACCTTCCCAAACTGGGTTCTCCCAATAGTGGAGGAGACTATGGGTTTTGCATTGATAGTTGTAGAGTCCGGGTTTGAGTAGGGATGTACCTTGGGAGATCAGATAAACTTCGGCTGGATATAATCCTCCTGCAGAAGGAGCCGAACGCAGGTAGAAGGATTCGCCCATGAGGGTGGGAACCCTAGCCGTAATGCCATAGCTACACAGGAGAAAGCGGGATAAGTTTTGCCAGTCTTGCTCACGGCTATCGGGACTCAGATAGGGCTTGAGGTCAATAGAGGTTCCTAGTTTGTACTCTTTGAAGGGAATGGGTTGATCTTCCCAGTTGAGTCCTTGACTTTTCTGACCAATCGTGTCTGGGTCGTATTTGGTGCGTTGATGATAGTGTTGAGCGATCGAGTGGGAAGGAGAGTTGAGTTGAGACATGGGCCGTTGCAGATGAAGATAATGTTAAACAGATAATGGCTCTTACGTTACAAATCTTAAAAAAAAGTTATGAAACCCTAAAATTCGCACAAAAACAGGGTAGGTTATTTTAGCCATTTAATAAGCATTTTTACTTATCGTTTAGGACTGCTTGGCATCAAGCAGTAAATCACAGACTGTTTCCAAGATAACAAGCAAAATGGAGAAAATCAGCTCAGAGGCTCTACTCAAACAATATGCACAGGGAAGACGGGATTTTGAAGGAATTGAGGGAGTGCAACTGAACTTGTTTGATGCCGACTTAAGGAAAATTAATTTTCAAGGGAGTAACTTAACTCAAGCTTACCTGCCCTATAGCAATCTAAGTCAAGGGAATTTAGCTGATGTGGATTTAGAAGGGAGCTTATTGAGCGATACTCAACTCCATGGGGCTAATTTATCCCATGCTCGACTGCGATCGGCAAATTTGTCTCGGGCTAATCTTCGTTATGCAGATTTAAGAGGCGCAGATCTATCCTATGCTAACCTGCAAAATGCAGATTTATCCTATGCCAATCTAGAGGAGGCAAATCTTTACGCGGTTAACCTTCGAGGGGCAAAACTAAAGTCGGCTCAATTCCAGCAGGCTAGTTTGCAACGGTGCGATTTATTTCGATCGCAAGGTGCAGATCTGACAGATGCCATTGTCGATCTAACAACAGTACTACCCGATGGTCATCGGCCCCTAGGGGAAGATCGAGACTCAAATCCAGATTCTTGACGGCAGCTTAAAGGTTGACGATGATTTAGGATAACCAACCAAGACCCATTGTTAATTGATCATGACTTTTGGCGATCGCCAGCAGACTCGGATTCGACACAAGCTCCTTCTTAGGGTACGCCATGATGTCCAGGTGCATTTGAGTCAATCTTTACATCATCAGGTACTCACTGCTTTGAGTAATGAACCGAACCCATTAGGAGTCGGACGGCCGGGGGATATTCAGGTGAAACTGAGTGGTTCACCCACCACCCAATTAGATCCAAGCACTAGCCCCTTTAACCTGTTCGATCAGACGGGGGGCGTTTGGGTCGTTCTCGGCAATATTGGTAGCGGGAAAACCACCACGTTATTAGAATTGGCAGATGAGGCGATTGCCCGCGCTCAAACCTATAACCATCAACCGATTCCCCTACTGTTTGATTTATCCCAATGGTATAAATATACCTTAAGCACTTGGTTGATAGAGCAAAGTTTTCTGAACTATGAATTACCTCGTAAAGTTGCGAAGAAATGGTTGTTTCAAGGGCAAATTCTAGTCATCTTAGATAATCTAGATACCCTATCGTTTGATCGTCAAAATCAAACCCTACAAGCGATTAAAGAACTCCGAGCTAATACCCAACAGTCTCTCAATCTCATCCTAGGCTCAAGAATTGATTCCTATAAGCGCTGTCCTACTCGGCTAAAACTTCAGGGAGCCATTTGGTTAAAACCTCTCAATCCCACACAGATTAAAGACTATTTATTCCAAGCCAGAAGTCGAGAGCTGTGGCATAGTTTACACGAATACAAGGGACTCATGTCATTAGCTAAAACTCCTCTTTTTTTGAACTTAATGACTCTAGCGGATGAAGAAATTTTAATCCATGCTTGGGCAAGAATTTCCGACTCGGAGCAGCAATATCGCTATCTCTTCAATGCCTATCTACGTCGTTTGTTAGCCCAAGACCTCCCCTCTGACGAACGGCAGTGGTATCGTTCCGAGCAACGACCCAAACCAGAAGAGACCAAACATTGGTTGATTGCTTTAGCCAAATGGATGCAAAAGGAAAATCGTACCAATTTTGCGAGCGTGGATGTGAATGCTGGCTATTTCCAAGCCCCGGAACAAAATCGGCATTACCACATTGGAGTAGGTATAGCGACAGCTTTGTTATTTGGCGCAATTTGTGGGGGGATTATTGCTGCTTTAGTTGAAGGATTAGGATTAGGGTTAATGATAAGCTTAATTCTGGGCACTGTTTTGGCAGGACTGGGGATTTTAATTAGCTTGTCGTCATTGCGGAAATTTATGCTGCGATATCAGCTCTATCGCGAGGATCTGATGCCTTGGGACAATCAGCGCTTTCTGAATTATGCCAGCAGTAAGGGGTTGATTCAAAAAATTGGCGATCGCTATCAATTTCCCCATCAACTGATTCAGGAACATTTTGCCCAAATTGAAGAATTTAAGCTCTAAACTTTAGAAGATTCTCTCTTATTACTCATTACTTTGACTGATAGGCTCCACTACTGGAATGGGTAATTCTTGTCCATAGGTTTGCTCTAATTGTTCAGCGTCTAAGGACTGGATTAAATTCAGTTGTAGGGTATCTGCACTCAGAGTTTGGGCATAACTGGCACTCAGATAGGGTAAATAGGAATCATCTTGAGCTAAATAGACTTTCAAGAAGGCTAAACTTAAGCTTTTCATGGCCTTAATGCCCACAGTATTATCTCTGGGTTTTTCTTGAGCAGATTCTGTGGTAAAGGGATTATTGTTTTCGGTGGGGGCACTAACGGAAAAATGGCTCCCTGGAACCATTAATGCCAGATATTTTTCTGGGTTTTTCAGCCATAAAAAGGGATAAATTTGTTCAGTCACCACAGGAGTAACCACATCATGACTACTAGCCATCAGTAGGGTAGGCACATCAATTTTGCCAATTTGTTCTGGGCCAAAAATCACACTGCTGAGAGGATAAACGGCGATCGCCGCTCGAACGCGAGGATCGTGTAACTGTTGCTCATCCTGATTGACCTCATTAGCTCGACATTGCAAAAGTACTGATACATTTAGCATGGGATTATCCAAAGTACATTCCTGGCGCATACGTTCTCGATTTAACTCTGCTCCTGCCAAAGACAAGGCCGTAGTTGCGCCCAAGGAGTGACCTAAAATGCCCACATTTTGAACATTAATTCCCTTAGCCCAAGTCACCCCTTCAGTTTGTAACTTTTCCAACTTATCTAACAAGAGTTTAATATCATAGGGGCGATCGACAAATTCATTCGGATAAATCTCTGTATTCAACAACCCTTCCAAGAGAGCTTGGCGATATGCTAAATTAGAGCCAATATGTTCAGGAATAGCAACAGAAAATCCATAGGAGGCAAGATATTCAGCTAAGTAAACAAAATTGCTCCGTGTGGATCCAAATCCATGGGAAATGACAATTAAAGGAACCGGTTGATCTTGATTTTCCGGTAAATAGAGATCGATATCTGACTCTAAAAAATCTCGGGTTTTGACAATTAAATTTTGTTCGCGAACCCTGAAGGGGCCAGGTTTTAGGATATCCGATAGACTCTCAGAAATCGGATTTAAAGTCGACTCCGCCTTTGCTTGTTCAATAATCGTTTGTACCGTAGAATCTCGATACTGAAAAAACGTGCTTAATAGGTTCTGCAATTCAAAAACAACGCCAGTATTAATCCGAATCCCTTGACTGGGAAAATAACGCATAATGTTGACTAACGTTAATCCTTCTGGATCATCGGCAGCTAAGATTAAGGCAGATCTGAGCGCATAAAACCCATTTTGACGCTTTTGAGTTTGTACCAAATATCCTAAGCGTTTCAAAACTTCTTCTCCCATAGCAGTATAGGTCATCTGAGAAACTGCTACCGGACTTAAATTAAATTTTTGTTGTAGTAATAATTGTAACTCTTCAAGATCTTCGGGTTCCAGAAATTGGGCATAAAACTTGAAATCTGGGGTAATTTCTCCCGTTTTTGCAAACGTATCGAGAGCATCCACCGACATCGCAAATTCTAAAGGACCATAGGTAAAATACATCTTCTCTGCACTTCTGGCTAGTCTTTGTGACCAGGGAAATAAACTTAATGCCAATAGAAATAATCCATAGATAGTTCTCATTAGGACTGACTCGATCTTCATGGCTTCCTCCTCAACACCATTCAATGATATGCTAAAGTACTTTAAGTGTCATACAGTAAATAACCTTCGTATAATAGGGTTATGAAT
Source organism: Roseofilum sp. (assembly GCF_982964205.1). Classification (NCBI taxonomy): domain Bacteria; kingdom Bacillati; phylum Cyanobacteriota; class Cyanophyceae; order Desertifilales; family Desertifilaceae; genus Roseofilum; species Roseofilum sp. Next base: position 5,735 of record NZ_CEZBFX010000096.1, read on the forward strand.
CATTTTCACATCCGAGAAGCCCAGACTTCTGATATTCAAGCGATTGCTGACCTTCATAGTTCCCAATCTCGCACTCAGATCCGTGATTCTAGTGGGGGTTTCTTACTGGCAGAAATTACCCAGGAGCAAGTTCATGAGCATATGAAGCAGGGAACTCGTTATTTTTTAGCCACTTTAGCACCAGAGGAGCAAGCGGAAATTGTGGGCTTGGTGGCGCTTTCGCAACCGGAAATTACACCCCAGATCTTGGAGACTATTCGCTGGACAGGAGAAGATTATGGCGATCGCCTCATGAGCGATCGCCATTACTACATCCAAGTCTTAGTCACTAAACCAGGTTGGACAGGAAAAGGAGTTGCCCAGTCTCTGTATCGGTTTCTTTATAAAACTCTTCCCGGTTCAGTCTTATCCGGGTTTATTGTCACCCAACCCATCACCAATCATCGTTCGCTCAACTTTCATCATCAGCAAGGATTCTCAATTATTGGAGCGATCGATGATGAAGAGTTTCTGAATCTCAAATCTTGTCAAAGAACAATCATTTACCGCGAAATTTAAAGCGATTAAAATCGATTAAGTAATGCAACATTTTAAGCTACTTCAGTTGTTTTGGACGACCTCCATTGCGGCTGAACTTGAATACCGCCTAAATTTTGCCATTGCCACCCTCACCAGTCTGGGTAATCTTGTGGGTGGAATCTTTGGGCTGTTTTTATTTTATCGAACCGGTTATACCTTTGACGGTTGGTCATGGGAACGAGCTTTATTGGTAATGGGATTTTTTACCCTGCTGCAAGGTATTTCTAATGCCTTTCTTGCGCCTAATCTCAATCGCATTGTAGACCAGGTGGAAAAAGGAACCCTAGATTTTGTGCTACTCAAACCCATTAGCACCCAATTTTGGCTCTCGACACGGATGATTTCCCCTTGGGGATTACCCGATGTAGCTTTCGGATTAGGGGTTATTCTCTATGCGGGTAATCGGCTCAATTTAGTCATCTCTGACTTTATTTTAGGCTTATTTCCCCTATTTTTCGGTATTTTAATTCTTTATAGCCTGTGGTTTCTTCTAGGTACAACTAGCGTCTGGTTTGTCAAGATTTATAATATTACAGAAGTACTCAGAGCGCTTTTAGATGCTGGACGTTATCCAGTTATCGCTTATCCCATTGCCTATCGAGTTTTCTTTACCTTTGTGGTTCCTGTTGCCTTTTTAACGACTGTTCCCGCCCAAGCATTGTTAGGGGAGATCGACATGACGTGGTTCATCGGTTCTTTGCTGCTGGCGATCGCCTTATTAATCCTCTCCAATGTCTTCTGGAAATTTGCTTTACGTTACTATACCAGTGCCTCTAGTTAAATCAAAAATTAAAAGTTATTCCTGGAATGGTAGCATACCTAAGTTGTCTGCATGGAATCATCTTTTTTAATTTTATGTTCTCATTTGCTGGAAAACGGCCCACTAATCTAGGTGTTAAAGAGGGAAAACTTGCCCCTTGTCCATCTTCTCCCAATTGTGTTTGTAGCCAATGTGAAACCACAGATACTCAACATTATATTCAACCATTCTCCTATGCGGGCACTCCGTCAGAAGCTCTCAATAAACTGAAATCAATTATCCAGAAAATGCCCCGAACTGCCATGATTACTGAATCAGAGAATTATCTTTATGCTGAGTTTACCAGCCAGCTTATGGGATATGTCGATGATGTGGAATTTTATGTGGATCAAACGGCCCAAGTTATCCAGGTGAGATCCGCTTCTCGGTTAGGCCAATCAGATTTAGGGGTCAACCGCAAACGTATCGAAGAGATTCGCCGCTTGTTTGCTTAAAGCTCAATCGCACTTGAGGGCATTTCTGTTTAACCTGAACCATCCATGGATCCTTGGGAGACAAGGGGCCCTCAGCCCCTTGTTAAGGGTATATCTCTCCCATTACCCATTATCGTTACCCATTATCAGCACGTAGTGCTATAGAACGCACTACGAGACTCTTGTGTAACACTCCCAGTTAAGACTCCCCGTTGGAGTTGGTAAAAGGCTTGAACATCTTCAATTCCGTAGTGCGTACATTGGAGAAGATATCGAAGTTGCTCTTCAGTCGTGCGTGAGAGATATCCAGTCATCAGGGTTTGCTTGACAAGATCGCGAATCAAAATCATCGGACGGAACTCCTAGAGAACACCAAAACCTGGAAAGCTTAATGAGGCCTTCATTAAATCTCTCAGAAAAATCCCTAGGATTTTATGCAAAACTGGCAGTAATTGTAACAAAAAGTAACATTTAGCCATAGAAATGTAAATTTTTGTAAAGTCTGCATAAAAACTACCCGAAAAAACTGAGAACCCTATAGAGGTGTCATGCAGCACCTTATCCTTAGAGGTTCTCTCATTAGTACGGAAGGCATGGCAGAGTTACCAAACTTAACAGAGTTAGACCAAACGTTGAAACCCTTGGCGATCGCCGCCAAACAACATCCTCCTGGAAGCCTGCACCGGAAGCAGCTTTTGGAACAACTGATCCGAACTCTGATCGATTCCAATCAACTAGCCAGACCCAGGCGTAATCAATTTAAGAACCACTATGCAGAGATTTATGCAGAAGCTAAACAGCAATTATTTTACCATCTTTGCCACCGGATTGATGATTACGATCCGGATAAAGGTGAGGTCTTGCAATGGGCAAATTATCTCTTAGAAAAACGATTTTTCATTGAAGCTTCTCGTTGGGTTTTGCAAAGCATTCCCAGGGGCGTGCAAAGACTCAGTATTGATGACTTAGAAAAACAGTTTAATCAAGCCGAAAATCCCGTCACCTTAGAACAAATCTATCCAGAACGAATGCCTTTAGTCTCGGAACAGGTGGTTGCATCGATTCGTGTCGATCCAGACGGACTCTTTCAGAAGACGCACGTGATGGGAAAACCTTCTGCTAATTTTCAGTTTTTAGCCCTGAGAATAATTGAAGGTTACTCCTGGCAAGAAACGGCCGATCAATTGGGAATTCCTCTAGCAACACTAAATCGGTTTTATCACCGGTGTTTAGTCAAGTTTTCTGACCAAATTCAAACCTACATTTTGTCCCAACCTATCCCCAACTCAAACGATGATGAAAACTAATCCTACGATCGCAATTCCCTTAACCCTGACTGCCCATGAACAGGCATCCATATGCTCCCAAAATCAAGCCGATCCCCGTAAGGCGAAACAGGTTTATCTGAATATGTTAGCCATTCAGGCGGTCAAAACCTACTTACAATGGTTTGATCTCGCTCCTAATTGGGAAGCCTCTGACAGTAGTAACCCGATTTTACAATCGCTTTCTAATAGTGCTAACTTATGGATTGAGGGCAAAGGTCGGGTCGAATGTCGTCCCGTTTTACCGGGAGAATCTAGGTGTGTTATTCCTCCAGATACTTGGGGAGATCGCCTAGCCTATATTGCCATTCAACTCAACTCAGACCTTACGGAAGCCACACTTATTGGATATCTACCTCATGTCTATTACTCAGAAGTCCCATTAACTGAATTTTATCCCCTGGATACCCTCTTGGAACACTTGCATCCTGTGATGCTCAGTCAATGGTTAGACAACATTGTTGAATCCGGTTGGCGCACTTGGAGGGAATTATTCTCAACCTCTGAACCCCAATTGACCTTAAATTTTAGAAGTCCCAGTGCTACCGCTTCTGCCCCTACCCTCTGTGAACGAGGAAAAAAGTTACAATTAGACCCCAAAGGTAAGCCAATCGGATTATTCATGGGTATTCATCCGATGGCGAATGAAGAATTTGATATTTCTGTTCAAGTCTATCCCCTGGGAAGCCAATCTCATTTACCCCCAGATCTGCAATTATCCATTTTAGACGATCGAGATGAGGTCGTCATGCAAGCCTCCTCTCGAAGGACGAAATCTATGCAACTCGATTTTAGTGCTGAACGTGGCGATCGCTTTTCAGTTAAGGTTGCCCTTGGGGAGATTAGTCTGACTGAATGGTTTATGATTTAGATCGAGTGCTAGACCCTGGTAGAAAGTAATGGGTCATCAGGAATGGGGGTAATGGGAGGTAGTCAGTCCAAAACAGTGGGACGTTCAGGAAAAGGTTTAACTACGCTTTTCCCATTACCCATTACCGATTACCTTTCTGCCGCGCGTGTCATGTCCGCGAAGCGGAAAGCGCTGTATTACCTCATGAGTTGACCTATGACTGAAGAAACCACTTGTGTGATTGAAACCTGCGATTTGAGTAAGGTTTACCGGACGGGGTTTTGGTTAAACCAGAAAATTCAATCCCTCAAATCTTGCTCTCTGAAGGTGTATCCTGGCGAAACTTTTGGTTTGCTCGGCCCCAATGGTGCAGGGAAAACGACACTACTGAAAACATTACTGGGAATTGTACAGCCTACTTCTGGACGGGGCGTTCTGTTGGGTCGTCCGTTAGGCGATCGCCACATCAAGCAACGGATCGGCTATTTGCCTGAAAACGCCTACTATTATGATTATCTCACAGGTTGGGAATTTTTGCACTTCACTGCCGGTTTATTTCAAATCCCCACAACAGTTACTCGCTCTCGTATCCCCGAACTCTTAGAGCAAGTTGGATTAGATATTAAAACGGCAAAAAATAAACAACTTCGTCAATATTCCAAGGGAATGAAACAGCGCATTGGGTTTGCCCAAGCCTTAATCAACGATCCAGAAGTTGTCTTTCTCGATGAACCCATGTCCGGGTTAGATCCCATCGGCCGCTATCAGATTCGTGAAATTATTTTATCCCTGAAAAAACAAGGCAAAACCCTGTTCTTTAACTCCCATATTTTATCGGATGTGGAACAGGTGTGCGATCGCATTGCCATTTTATCCCAAGGTGACTTAATTTGTTGTGGTTCATTAGATGAATTATTAGGTCATGTGCAATCCTACCAAGCACGAGGGAAAGGAGGATCATTAGAAGTTATTAAGCGCTGGATTCCTAATCTCTCGTTCGATCGCGGTTGTTGGATCGGTGAAGTTCAAGGCAATCCCTATGATTTTATCGCCAGTTTGCGGTTAATGGATGCCGAATTACTGGAATTAAAATTAGCGCGTCAGTCCTTAGAAGAATTTTTCCAATCAAAAATTGGAGCGCGTAGCGCTCGTAATGAGTAATAGGATTTATCATTGAGAAGATAGTGAGTAAACACAGTGTTATGGTACTCAGTGCAGATGCCTTGAGCTTTCAAGAGTTTATGAATCGTGAGTCTTTTCCATTAGCAATATTACAGGGTGCAGTATTTGATTTTTTACGAGATCGTCAAGATGTAGTCGTTTTTGGAGCGCAGGCAGTGAATGCGTATGTAGGTGAGCCTCGCATGACTCAGGACATTGATATGTTGTCTCCACAAGCAGCAGAACTGGCAGAGGAGTTACGCAAATATTTGAGCGATCGCTTTTACATTGCTGTTCGGGTACGAAAGGTAAAGGAAGGGCAAGGCTATCGCTTATACCAAGTGCAGAAGACTGGAAACCGCCATTTGGTTGATATTCGGCAGGTGGAAGTCTTACCGGCTCACCGTTGTATTGAACAAGTATTGGTCATAGCTCCCGTGGAGTTGGTGGTGAGTAAGGTTATTTCTTACCATCAGCGACGAGGTAAGCCCAAGGCGGGGACAGACTGGCGAGATTTGGCATTGTTGTTGTTGACCTTTCCAGAATTGAAGGTGGAGTTGGGAGATGTTTTAGAGGGGTTAATGGCAGTAGGTGTTGAGGAGTCAGTGGTGTCATTATGGCGAGAAATGGTGAATATGAAGATTGAGGCAGAAGATGAAGATGATGAGTTTTAGCACAGCGATCCCATTGACCGTACCGGAATTCATGAGATTATTGTATAATTACCTCTTTACTTAATCTAGAAACAAAGCCCCTAAATTCTTAAAATCAAAGCGCAAATGTATGGGAATCCCTTTGGTGTGATTAAACTCTGTATGAGTTAGAATCGCACCTTTCCAAGTAACATCCTGGACATTGGATCGGGTGAAATCGGCTTCGCGTAAATTGGCATCACTTAAATCAGCGCGGTAAAGATTGGCCTTAGAAAGATTAGCTCGACACAGCAGAGATTCACTTAAAAAGGCTCGCTCTAAGTCAGCTTGAAATAACTCGGCTGCGGTTAAATTTGCCTGATTTAAGAACGCTTGAGTTAAATCTACAGCGACCAAGTTAGCATGAGAAAAATCAACTTGATTCAAGAATGCACCCATTAAATTACTCTCAAACAAATTAGCATGGGATAAATTAGCTTGAGTGAAAAAAGATTGGCTTAAGTCACTTCGTCTTAACATCCCATAACTCAAATTTACCCGTCTGAGATTAGCTTGATTGAGCAATGATCCACTCAAATTAGCATAACTTAAATCTGAATCACTTAAATTAATTCCACTCAGACATGCATGGCGAACCATCGCTCCTTTTAAATCAGCTTTACTCAAAAATGCCCCCCTTAAATTAACCTCTTCCAAATGGGTTCCACTCCAATTAATGCCATTAAAATTCCCTTCTTTCAAGGTTGCCCCCCTGAGATCCGGTACAATTTCAGGATGACTCTTGCGCCAAGCATTCCAAGTGTCTATTCCTTCATGAAGTAAAGCGAAATGTTCTGGATTGGCCATAACAGGGATGACAGATGAACTAAGGAGTAGATGGATTTTCTTCCAGGTGTCCTTTCCTACGGATTGTGAGAAGGTCAGGTTGTATAGGAACCTAAAGGCTTGCCAGATGAGAGGTCTTTATTTTAAATGAGAGGAGGTTGGCTTTTGAAGCTCACTTCTCAAAGGTGGGGTTTATGGGCCCCGAATGTAAGATTTAACTGTTTGTCCTGTTGCCGATCGCTGAGGGAGGGTCTGTGACCAATTGTCCTGTTTGTGGTACAGAGTATATTGAAGGAACCACGAAACTCTGTAAAACCTGTGGTTGGGATTTAACCCCAGAGTCTATTCCCAACCAAGTACTACAAGTCCTCCTGCAACGAGAACGCCTACGTTTAGCCTGGGCTAAAGGGGTTTGGGCTAGGGCTAGGGAATTAGCCTCGCGAGTGAGGCTACAGTCCAAACTGGGGGAAGTACAGTCTCAGCTAGAGTTAGCCACCCAAGAGCGATCGCTGCTTCAAAGTCAACTGTCTCAAGTATATTCTCAAATAGAGGAAATTAGTCCAGCCCAACTCCAGGCGTTGTTAGTCAATCAGACGGATGGTGGAGAAACGCTGATGGAGTTGCAACAAACTCAAACGCGGTTGCAACAGGAACTGAGCCAAACTCAAGAGTTGCTGGAATTAGCCCAATCTCAAATTGGCTCAGATGGGTTAGATTTAATCATTGAAGCACTACAAGATCCATCTATTCCAGTTAAGCGAGCGGCTTATTTATTACTCAAACGTAGTGGATCTGTGAAAGCGCAAGCCGCTCTAGAAGCTTTTAAACTGGAGAGTTATCAACTTTTTTCCTGTATGTATACTGGGGAACATGATGGCCCAGTACGGGCGATCGCCGTTTCTAGTGATGGCAAGTGGGTGGCAAGTGGCAGTAATGACCAAACGATTAAAGTTTGGCATGGGGAAACGGGGGAACTGGCTAGAACCCTGATGGGGCATAGTGGTTCAGTCTTATCTATAGCGATTTCTGCCGATGGAGAAATTTTAGCGAGTGGCAGTAGCGATCGCTCGATTAAGGTCTGGAATCTAAAAACGGGGGAATTAATGAGTACCCTGGCGGGCTATTCTGGAGAAGTGTGGACGGTAGCTATTACTCCCGACAATCAAATTGTGGCTGGAGGCAGTGAGGATAAGACGATTAAACTGTGGAATTGGAAAACGGGAGAGTTAACCAGCACGTTAGCAGGTTATGCCGGAGGAGTTCGTTCGATTGCGATCGGTCGCCAAGGGGATAAAATTAGCGGGGGAAGCAACGATCAAACGATTAAGTTGTGGAATTTAGACCGCAAGGAGTTACTCTATACGTTAACTGGCCATAGCGATCGCGTGCGATCGGTAGCCATTAGTCCGGATGGTCAACGGTTAGCCAGTGGAAGTAGCGACCAGACCATTCGCTTATGGAATTTGGAAACCGGAGAAGTAGAGCAAGTGCTTTCAGAGCATACAGCGGCTGTAACTTCGGCAATCATTACAGCAGATAACAAGGTTCTCGCCAGTGCCAGTGATGATTGTACAGTAAAGTTATGGGATTTGCAGACGGGCAACTTATTGCAAACCTTTAGCGATCATTTGAATTATGTGGTTGGGGTAGCTATCAGTGCCAACGGTGACACCATGGCCACGGGAAGTTTCGATCATACCGTGAAAATTTGGCGAGTGGTGGCTTAAAAGAGGAGAATAATTGCCGATTGAAATGGGGGAATAACCATAATGATTAAACAAAAGGAGCGTGGTTTAATAAAAATCTGGGCAATGCTGTTAAGTGTTGGCATGGTGTTAAGTCCTCAATCAGCTTGGGGACAAGGGTTACAGGATTTGTTCCGCCAAGCAGAAGAAGCCCGGAAGGCAGGAAATTTTCAAGCGGCTGAGGAGATTTGGCGACAGGTTATTGAACAAGATCCGAATAATGCACCCGCCTACTTGGGGCTGGGGAATCGTTTGCGAGATCAGAATAAACTAGAAGAGGCGATCGCGGCTTATGAGAAGGCAATCGAGGTCGATCCGAATTATGCTTTTGCCTATGTGGGGTTGGGGAATGCCCTACGTTCAGACGATCGGTTGGAATCGGCTAAAACTCAATATGAACAAGCCATTGAGCTAAATCCAAATTTGCCTGGGGTGTATTGGAATTTGGGCAATGTGTTGACTGAATTAGGGGATTTAGAGGAGGCGATCGCTCAATTTCGGATTGCTCTGAAACTGAAGCCGGATTCTGTTCCCGTTTATAATGATTTGGGCGATGTGTTGCTGAAATTGGGCAATGTGGAAGAGGCGATCGCCATTTATAATGAGGCCATTGACCTGGGATCGCGCTATCCATCCAGTTATGTGGGATTAGGGAATGCCCTGCGAGAAAATAATCAGCAAGAGCAGGCGATCGAAGCCTATAAAAGTGCGATACAACTTGATGATTTTGAAACCTCTGCCTATTTTGCCTTGGGCGATATTTATTATCAACAAGAAAATTGGCAACAAGCGGTGGAAGTCTACCAAGTCGGCGTTAAGCTACAAGAAGATTATCGCGTGTATATGGCTTTGGGCTATGCTTGGCAACAGTTAGGGAAATTGGCAGAGGCGATCGCTGCCTATGAAAATGCCATCAACCAAGACCCGAATGGGGTGCAGGCCCACTACAATTTGCTCGAATCCCAACGGTTATTGGCTCTAGAAGATGCCTCTAACGCTTCAGATGATGAAAATGAGGTTTCAGAGAACCCAGAAACCTCGTCCCCTTTAGCTCCTATTGCTCGGATTATCACCCCTATTTCCAATGGTGTGAATATTGGCACGGGTTGGGTTGTGCAACGGATGGAGGATCGAGCCTTGGTACTCGCCAGTCGAGAGGCGATAGCCCATGCTTCTTCCTTAGAAAATGACCAGATTCAAGTGGAATTTTTCCAACCTTCAGAAGCCGAAATTCTACCTCGCTACAGCGCTAAACTCATGTATATTACCCCAGAAGAAGCTACCACGAATTTAGTCGTTTTAGAAGTGGCCGGAATTCCGGAAACGATTCAACCGTTAGAGATCAGTACCGAATTAGGCGATCGCGACGTAGAATTAATTGGCCATCCCTTCAACGCTAACCCTTGGCAAACCGTTAGTGGAAATTTGGATACCAACGCTCAACCCATTGAAATTGAGGCGAATTTAACCCAAGGATATGCAGGCAGCCCCATTTTCAATCAAGATCGACAAGTCGTCGCTATCTTAGGCCATGTGGGAGAGGGTAGCACAGAACACGAGACTCTGTTTACTCCAGCCATCAGTGAGACCGGAGTCGTTTATCCCATGGACTTAATTAAGGAACAACTCGAAGCCTGGGGGGTTTGGGAAAATGAGTAAGACAGGGCGAAGCACTCCCTGGCAGAATCATCGCAACTGAATTAAACTGAGTTTCTATTAGGGAAGGACTGGTGTCGGAACACTCAGATGACTAAAGGGCGATCGCCCTGCCTCCTTCGCTCTGGTTAAGCTAAAATCAGATCGATCGCCTCTACCCTGTTGATTATGGCTCCAGTCTCCACCTTAGAGGAAACCCTCAAGCACTATTTTGGTTACGATCGATTTCGTCCGGGTCAAAAGGACATTATTGAAACGACGCTGCAAAACCAGGATGTATTGGTGATTATGCCCACAGGAGGGGGAAAATCCCTCTGTTTTCAGCTTCCTGCTCTCTTACACTCTGGGATAACCTTGGTGGTTTCTCCCCTCATTGCTCTGATGCAAGACCAAGTGGATGCGTTGCAGGATAATGGGATTGGGGCTACGTTTCTAAATAGTACCTTGAGCGCTGAAGAAGTGCGATCGCGACAAACTGCTATCCTCAACGGTAAAATTAAGCTCCTCTACATCGCTCCCGAACGCCTGATGGCCGAATGGTTCCAGCCTTTTCTAGACAGCATACAAGAAACGGTCGGCATCTCCGCATTTAGCGTCGATGAAGCCCATTGTGTCTCCGAATGGGGTCATGATTTTCGCCCCGAATATCGGCAAATGGCCCAGTTTCGGCGCTGGTATCCCCAAGTGCCTATTATTGCCCTCACCGCTACGGCAACTGACCGGGTGCGTCGAGATATTGTGCAACAATTGCATCTCCAGCATCCCTATGTCCATGTAGCCAGTTTTAACCGTCCCAATCTTTTCTATGAGGTGCGGACGAAAACGCGCCAAAGTTATGCCGAACTGTTTCAACTGATTCAGTCTGGGGGGTCGGGAATTGTCTATTGTCTTAGTCGTCGGCAGGTGAATGAGTTGGCCCAACGTCTACAAAAGGATGGAGTTTCCGCCCTTCCCTACCATGCGGGATTAGAAGATAGCGTGCGTCAAAATAACCAAAACCGGTTTATTCGGGATGATGTGCAAATTATGGTAGCAACAGTTGCTTTTGGTATGGGAATTAATAAACCCGATGTACGATTTGTCGTGCATTACGATATTCCCCGCAGTTTAGAAAGTTACTACCAAGAAGCAGGACGCGCGGGACGAGATGGGGAAGCCGCTCGGTGTTTGATGTTTTTGAGTTATGGCGATGTGAAGCGAGTTGACTGGATTATCGAGCAGAAAACAGATGAAAATGAACAGCGTATCGCCCGTCAACAGTTACGCCAGGTGATTGATTATGCCGATGCAACGGATTGTCGGCGATCGATTATTTTACGCTATTTTGGCGAACATTTAGAGGGGAATTGCCAGGGTTGTGATAACTGTTTGAACCCGAAACCGACCCAAGATTGGACAGTTGAGGCAATGAAATTTCTCTCTTGTGTCGCTCGGTGTAAGGAGCGTTTTGGCATGACCTATGTTATTGAGATACTGAGGGGTTCCATGAGCGAGAAGGTGTTACGCAATGGTCATGACAAACTCTCGACCCATGGTATCGGAAAAGACCGGAGTAAGGATGAATGGCGATTGTTGGGGCGATCGCTCCTCAATCAAGGACTTCTCAGTCAAACCACAGATGGTTACAGTATCCTTAAGCTCAATCCCCAAAGTTGGGCAGTTATGCGTCGTCAACGGCAAGTTTTAATTGCCATTCCCCCGCAACGCAAGCAAGAACAAAAAGTTTCCTCGTTAGCAAGGGAAGCCGAATTATTATTCCAAAACCTCAGAAAACTCCGCAAACAAGTAGCTGATGAACAAGGCGTTCCCCCCTATGTGATTTTTGCTGATTCAACCCTCATGCAAATGGCCCAACGCCGTCCCCAAAGCCTCACTGCCTTATCCCAAGTTTCTGGAGTTGGTAGTTATAAATTACGGCAATATGGGGAACGCTTTCTAGCAGAAATTTGCCAATATTGTCAGGAACAAGGATTAGTAGAATTTACAGAACCTGCGCCTCTTCCTCCCAGTAGTGATGAACCCTCAGAAACTCAAAAGGTAACCTTAGAACTCCATCAGGAAGGCTTCAGTATTAAGGAAATTGCCGAGCGCCGAGAATTACGAACAACAACTATTATTAAGCATTTATCAGACTTAATTGAATTAAATCAACCCGTAGATTTAGATACCTTGGTCGAACCCGAAAGACAAGAGAAGATTATCAAAGTGTTAGAAAAGCGCGGTGCAGTCTCTTTAACCTTGCTTAAAGAAGCCTTGGGAGAGTCCTATACTTATGATGAAATTCGCTTAGTGCGCGGTAAATGGCAACAGGGAATAGGGAATAGGGAATAGGGAATAGGGCAGAAGTGTTGAAGCTTGACATAAAACAGTTTCTCGATCGCGGTATTCCCCATCATGATATTGTTTTGGGCTTATCTGGAAGAAATTGAAATCGCGATTCGGGAAAATGAAGAAATAATGTTATCCCTCTTCTGTCAAACTGAGACAACACTTGTCTTGACTGAATTCTAGAACTCTTGCACTATCGGCGATCGCGACAGTTTTTCCTAACAGAAACTCAAAAATCCAGTCAGATCAGTACATGTCTCTCTCCATAGGGGATACAGCGCGAAGCGCTGCTATGAGGTACATTGTTGATCATAGATTCGAGTTGTCATTGCGACCGCAGGGAAGCAATCGCCAAGATTTGGGGATTTTGCGATTGCTTCATTCCACTTCGTTCCATTCGCAATGACTTATCTCAATGATACTGTACTCCGTTACAGCGCAAAGCGCTGTGATGAAACACAAGCTTGAATTCTCAAAGCCATGTACCACAACCCTATTCCCTATTCCCTATTCCCCAGCGCTTTGCGCTGTATATAGCGTTCTCGTTCTGCCCCCAGAAGTTTTTCTGTGGCAATATCCAGATACAATGAAATCTTCTCACTCAGGAGTTAAGCAACTGTAGGAGTCAGTATCGCGGGAGTCAGTGCTATGGTTGCGATCGCTCCACTTTTGTTTTCATGAATTAGTGAACCGTCTGAGCAAATTGTCGAATAACTCATCGATTTTCTGAGGATCGGAAACTAATGTCCCACGCTCATCACGAAATGTCCGATCTCGTTCGCCCTTGAATGATAGCCAATTAAAACTGGTAGTGACCGCAAACTTAGTATCTGAAATCAGGATCTTAGCATGGGTATCTCCCAAGCGTTTAAGTGTGAAGCATGTAGAGTATCGGTTTGCTAATTTTTGTAGAGCTTTTTCAGCCTTAATATCTTGTGAATAACGATTTTCGTCTTTCTCTCCCAAACCATATCCAATAAAAACTTGGACTCCTCGTTTGAGTAGATTCTCAAACTCCTGAAGAAACCATCGGTTGACTGAATTACCCCGAATCCACGGAGAAATAATCATTAAACGTTCCTGAGTGTCTTTCAAAGCCTCTTCTAGTAGAGGACGATGATCGTACATTTCTAGCAAACGTATAGGACAAGAAGAAATAACAAAATCTAGTTGAGCTTTAAGTTCTGCTATCCTTTCATCCTTTTCGTGCAATTCTTGACGTAATTCATCTTTTTCATTGACATCATCTATCCGATCTAGCTGCTCCTGTGTAGATTTTATCTCAGATTCTATTTGAGAGGTAACTAAAGCTACTTCCTCAGCTACATTATCTAGATCGACTAAATTCTCCAAATGATTATTTACAAAGTCGTTTCCTAAAATCTCTTTTGCAAGTTTGAGAGGCTCATTTTCCTGCAA
>NZ_CEZBFX010000097.1:0-19202 GCF_982964205.1 Roseofilum sp.
ACCTAGGATTAGCTCATGAAGAGGACTTCACCGATTACCTCATGTCAGACTGGTAGTTTTCTCACAAAAAAAAGACCCCATAGGAGGGTCTTCAGCTACTTACCTTACTGAGAGACTAGAAGCCTTGCTGTGTCTGGTTTACGGGAATTACCACAATCGCTTTTTATACCTTCTTGCAGAGCGATGCAGTAATTCCAATCTCCTCAATCCTCCTATAACGTTTGTACAGTTGTTTTACAGCGATTTAGATAGATTTAATTCTATGCTGGAATAAGAAATACTCACTCAAAGTCTATGCTTTGGGGACACTCTCCTGTCCCGTACTACTCAAGCCATGCTCATAGCGACATATATTTGCCCTGTAAGGCGGGTTACCCTCTTAAATACACTATCGTACCAAGGGGTACTCTTTCGTGGAAATGCCCACACAGTAAGGGTTTCAGTTATTGCAATAATACAGAGTATATGACTTAGTAAAAGTTATAGATTTTCTGTTAGTAATAATCTTAATTTATATTCATCTCTATCCTTACCCCTAACTCTGGAATCACGACGTAAATCACGACGTAAAGCTCAAGTGCAGACACAAGCGAGCTATGACTGTACAGTGATCGTTAGTACCAATAATCACGATAAAAAAATAGTAACTACACTGACCTTGTTACGCCATTGAGTCCCAAAACTCTAGCCCTAAAGTCTAGGAAGGTCTCAATATCGATGGTTTGTTGCTCTTGTTTTTTCACAATCCGAATTGTTCCAAAGTGCTTAGTGACCTTGTTTAATTCTCCATCAAGTCTGGTGTCTCTCAAAAGCTTCAAGATTCCTGTGTAGGCATTTTTGAACCCTTTGGAGCAAATAGTTTGGGAGCCAGAAATTGAGACAATCAACTGACCCCAGTTACGGGTCAGTTCAGAGATGATGAGAACCATAGGGAGTGATAGAAAGGTATATATTTTGTCACCCCATGACCATGAGCAAGAAGAGAATTACGCCGGTTACTGGACTGAGTGAAGAAGATAGGGAACTTCTTTTGAAAATAGGAGAAGGAAAAATATCCAAAGGAGTGAGGATAGTGGCTGCCATCAGAACGAAGAATCCCCATCAAGTACATTTTACCTAATAGGGTTTGGCATATTTATTGGATGACTGATAAGCTCCTATGCGGTAGTGCCGTACAAGTGTACATTAGCATTAGGCTCCGCAGAGACAAGGTGATCTTCCAGGAAAAAACCAACGCCTTCTCTGTCATCAATCCACGCTTGAATCCTTGGGTCAGGGTGTAAAAAATGAGGGTCAAGCCTAATCCAGTAATCCCATTGCCTAGCAGCTCAAGGGGTGACAAGAAGGCTAAAAGCTAGACTTTATAAGGGATAGAGCCTGTAAACCAGAGTGAAAATTCAAGAACTTATGAGGTGTGGATTTCATCAATTGTTCAGCCAAATCAGACCAACATTGGAAGGAGTCAAGCCACAATAATCCATAGCATCCGATGTAAAAATGACTGTGATGTTTTACTTTACGTGAGCTTTCTGTGGCCCGGACAATATAGGAACAACCTTCTATTTTTTCCCAAGCTATGCCTTGTAAAGTTGCCCAAGTATAAGCCATAGCTATAACTAAAATAGTCGCTAACAACCGTTGGTCGTTGACTCGTGTATACTCCAAATTATAACCTCCGGTTTTACAATCTTTGAACATTGTTTCTATTCCCCATCTAGCGGAATAAAATGATAAGGCTAAGTCCATATCATCTCAACTGGTGAGGATAAACCAGGCTTCTTTTTGTCCCTTTCCTCTATACTTTCTTTTCCAATAAGCTGCTAAATTAAAGGACCCTAGCTTATGAGATTTACCACAATATACCTCTCGGTAGAATCGGCTAATTCCGGGTCTTATCTCTAGAGTCTCTAGAGACTGATACAAAGAAGAATTTTCGGCAATACAGGTCCTCTTTTTTTGACGAAGTATAAAGTCTACAGTCCTTGACCAGAGCCACTCCCCTAACTTTACGCTCTGAAATTCACGATCTCCTATTACTACTATTTTATACTCCTTTAGCCCCTCTAATACCGGGCTTAATACTCTTTGTTGTTCCTCTAGACTACTGCTTCCTTTTTTACTCAACATTTCCCAATATACCGGCAGGGCATGAGTCCCCCACACTAGACTTAGGTTCTTGTTCCTGGATTGGGTATAGCCGGCTTTGCGTAGCTTCTTTGACCTACGGTAACCAGGGATATTGGCGGAAATTGGGAGGTCTCTTTTCTAAAAAAGCTTGTTTGCCTTCTGCACCTTCCTCTGTCATGTAATAGAGTAAGGTTGCATTCCCCGCAAGCTCCTGTAGGCCTGCCTGTCCGTCACAGTCGGCATTAAAGGCCGCTTTTAAGCAGCGAATGGCGATCGGACTTTTTTGTAAGATTTCTTGTGCCCATTGAATCCCTTCTACTTCTAATTGTTCTACCGGAACCACATGATTGACTAAACCCATATCTAGGGCTTGTTGGGCTGTATACTGGCGACAGAGAAACCAGATTTCCCGTGCCTTTTTTTGACCGACAATACGGGCTAAATAACTGGCTCCAAACCCCCCGTCAAAACTGCCTACTTTTGGCCCTGTTTGCCCAAAAATGGCATTATCAGCCGCCAGAGTTAGATCGCAGATCAAGTGTAATACATGACCGCCCCCGATCGCATATCCGGCCACTAACGCGATTACCACTTTGGGCATCGACCGGATTAATCGCTGTAAATCGAGTACATTGAGGCGAGGTACACCTGCATCATCTACATAGCCTGCTGTACCTCGAACACTCTGATCTCCACCAGAACAAAAAGCGTATTTCCCATCCGTATGGGGGCCAGCCCCCGTCAACAAGACTACCCCAATTTGAGTATCTTCTCTTGCGTCGCAAAAAGCATCATAGAGTTCAAATACAGTTTTGGGACGAAAAGCGTTGCGTTTTTGGGGACGGTTAATGGTAATTTTGGCGATACCATCAGTTTTGTGATAGAGAATATCTTCGTAAGTTTTAACGCTTTCCCAGTTAACAGTCATAAATGCGATCGCACCTTATAATCAAGACTTAAGGATTTTACCCCATTCCCTAACCGATTCATGTGAGCGATAGCGAGTCATTGTAGTTGTGGTAGACCATAACTTTACTATAGCCCTCTTCTGTCACTTTTGGATAAAGGGGCGTGAAACCCTGATTCCTTCGTTAGCGATCGCGGGCTGTAATGACGGAAATTCGTTAGAATTTCCCAGAGTGACAGAAGAGGGATAGAAGCGCCCCACCTGGTTTTGACAGGGCTGTTTTTGAGCAAGCTTGCTTCTCTATTGTTTTACAATCACCAGAAATCACCCTCAAACCACCCTGCCCGATTGTGGCGAAGGTATTGAAAATGAAAACAGGGTTTCTAAAACTTCTTCGGGGGAATGATAGCCTAAACCATAACAAGCACGGTTACGCCAGATAATTGCTGGAAGATGTCCCACAGGTGCAGAGAGAGAAAACCGGAGTTGATTGGTGCTTAACCATTTGGACTGAATGCGCCAGCCGATGCGATCGCAAAATACCTCATAATGGCGATCGCACTCTTCCCAAATCCATTCCTGCACCCCAAACCCAAACCGACCCTCACTATACTCATACCACAGCCAATCGATCGTCTCCATATCCGTCCTCGGCAGCGCCTCCATCTCCTCCAGCCCCAGAGTGTCCCCCTCCTCATATCCCGCCAGCGCCAATAGCAATAACCACGTATACTCATTCGCTTCTTGCGAACTCCCTGCGCCCAGCAACGCCACCAGATGACTATAGTCCATCCCTACCTCAGACGGCCAAGGATTCGGCTCTGGAGTCCCCTGTAACTCTTGTAATTGAGCTAAAACCTCATACAAAAGGTTTCTCAACTCTTCCCGTTCCTGAGCCGCAATTTTGAGCTGTTCTTTCAACCCATCCGTGTCCTGCTCTGGACACATAGACTCATCAATCCAAATCGAACCATTCTGCAACTGTTCCCCCATTAACCGTCCCTGTTTCCACCAGCGCCAAGCCGTCTTATAGGAAACTCCCATCTGTTGGGCATAATTTGATAATGTTATTCGCCGTTGTTCTGTCACAAGCGATCGCCTTCCCCATTGAGCCAGAATTGATATTAAAATGATCTAAGAATGGGGAACAAAACTCAATGTACCGGTACAGTTCTGTAGAGTTACCACCAAAAATTTATGCAGAAGCCGTTCTGGTTTCGGCAACCGGAGAATCGCTGTTATCGTCTCCGACTCTGGTTACCAGTAAAAATGTGGCTCAATTTGATGCTGACCCTCGTTTACTCAAAGAAACAGAAAATCGTCTGCGAAACGCCAAATTTGAAGTCTTATCCGTGGGTCGCTCCTCCATTAGTATTGCCGGGCCGCCAGAATTATATCAGCAAGAATTTAATACCCGTCTGATCGCACGGGAGCGCCGGGTGAACAAAGGGTTTGCAGATTTCGCTGTGGGGACTTATCTGGACTCTTTGGACAATAAACCCAAAGGCGAAATTGATACCTCTAAAACGACTTGGGCAAATGAAGTGGCAGGTATTGCCATTAATGAGCCGATTTATTATGTCATTCGCCCCAATATTCCGGCAGCGTTTCCTCCTATCATCGATCGCTCCCGACATCTGCAAGTACCGGATGATATTGCCAAGGGGTTGAAGTGCGATCGCCTGCATCAACTCGGAATTACGGGTCAAGGGGTGAAAGTGGTGATGGTGGACTCCGGTTGGTACGAGCATCCCTTTTTCCGAAGAAATGGATACCGAGGAAAGGTGGTGTTAGCTCCCGGTTCATCGGAACCCGACAGAGACGATAACGGCCATGGAACCGGAGAGTCTGCCAACTTATTTGCCGTTGCGCCAGAGGTAGACTTTACCATGGTCAAGGCAGATGTGGCGCTGTATAAGCGACCGTGGCGGAATGTGAATGCGATCGATCGCCGCGTTGCGGGAGGCGATCGCCCTAAAACCCGATATCATTGTTTGCAGTTGGGGAAGCGACCAGAGAAGCCCTATTCTATCTCCTTCTAACAAAGTCTTAGCCAGCTTAATTGCCGATGCCGTTCGTCAAGGAATTGTGGTTATTTTCGCCGCCGGTAACGGTCATGATTGGGGATTTCCGGCGCAACATCCAGAAGTTATTGCTGCTGGAGGGGTTTATATGCCCCCAGATGAGTCTCGTCGGCACGAATTGGAAGCCAGTAGCTACAGCAGTGGGTTTATTAGTCCCGTATATCCAGGGCGCACGGTTCCCGACGTTTGTGGTTGGGTCGGCCATCTTCCTGACGGACAATACATTATGTTGCCTATTCCACCGGGGTGTACAACGGACGATGGACATGCCAGGCGGGGAGATGGGACCAATCCTGATGATGGTTGGGCGGCGTTTAGCGGCACCTCCGCCGCCGCTCCCCAATTAGCTGGGATTTGTGCCTTAATGAAACAAATCGACCGGAATTTATCTCCACAAAGAATTACACAAATTCTGGAGAAGACAGCCACTGATGTTACATTGGAATCAAAGACTTATCAAAGAGATCGGGTTGGCATTGGTCATGACATCCACACCGGACATGGTTTGGCCAACGCCTGGGAAGCCATTCGAGCTATTAAACCCAACGTAACAGAAAACCCTCCGCCCATTGCTACCCCTGCATCTACCCCACCCGTCATAACTCAGGCGGTTGGACTTCAACCCTCAAGTGTTACCTTATTTTCATCCCCATCTGAACCGACTGTATCACCCACTGTTCTATCTAAGAGGAAACTGAAAATGTCTGCTGATTATCCCAAGCTCAGAGAAAAGTTAGACGAGATTCGCAATGAGTTTGATGCCATCTTGAAGCGCAAGATTAAAGCGGGTGAAATTGAAGAAGTCGAGCTTTCTCTATCGGAGTATAGTTTTAGTTCGCGATCGCCAAGAACTGATAGTATTCTAGCCTTAGTTGCTTGTGTAAAAGAAATCGATCGCAGTCTGAACCATGAACCAAAAGATGACGATCTCGAAAAGGCAAAAGAGCGAGTCGTTGAAAATATATTGCTTGGGGTGAAAGCAGAACTGGACGCTGAGAGTTTAAAGAATACCGGCGATAAAAAAACATTAAAAGCAGCGTTACATACTTTAGTTGAACCTGCAAAAAGGAAAAGTTCTCCAAAAATCCAGAAACAACACATTTATGCAGCTAAGAGCTTGCTGAAAGTGAAAGAGTATCAAAAGCTGGCAACGCGAGTTCTCATTGCAGCCATGAATTCTGGAAATGCAAAAATTTCTGAAATGGCGACTGAAGCTTTAGGAGAATTTGAGTCTTGCTCTTGCGATCGTGAATTACTCAGTTATAGTGAATCTGAGACGAAACTGTTTCATTCTACTTGTGGTTGGTCAGGTCCAGAAGACCGGCCAACCAGTGTACAGTGTGGTGATATTAGATATGTAAATTGTCGTAAAGATCCATGAAACTAAGAAACAGATCTAGCCCCTTTTACTTGACTGGTCATGACACTTTGTAAGGTCATCTTCATTGATATATAAAGATACCCTTGAATCCTGGCAATCCCTATCAAACTCTATCCCAAGCTCTAGAGGAAGTTTTGAGCAACAAACTTTAATATTTCCTGAGCTTAAGTTTCCGTAGATTTTATTGGGATCTGCTAATTTCGATAAATCAGAATTAATAAAAATTGCACCCCCAAGTTTCTGGGTATTAAAGGAAGTTTTCTCTAGTGTAACATATTTGAAAATTGCTTGGTTTAAGTTAGCATTTTCAAAGTTGGCTTGATCGAGAGATGAATTTTCAAATACAGTATTTCTAAGATCTGCATCCATCAGTTTAGTCTGGTTGAAAGTGACTTGGGTAAAAGTAGAGTCTGCAAAAATACTTTTGCTTAGATCGGCTTGGGAAAAACTAGTGTTACGCCAATCTAATCGATTGTTAGACAAATCAATTCCCGATAAATTTTGGTTACAAAAGCTCATGTTTGAGGAATCTAATATGTCTCCAAAATTAGACCATAATAAATATTTAAGAAGATATTTACTCAAAAAGTTGCGACGACAAGATTCTTCCTGAACAGCCGTTTTAAATGTATAAAAGGCCAACTGTCTAATTCCCAAGTTTACCATACTAGCGATTAAGATCAATCCTACTGATCATGCGATCAATTGAATCGGAACCCTTTTGAAAGTATCGATATACTGTTTCTTTTGACTATCCTTGACAAACTCTTTGACAAACTCTGATAACTCTACTTCTGGATGGTCAGATTGCATCAACTCTTTAGCGTCTCTTAACCGTCGATCTTGCAGCAGATAACCGTTATTTCTGCCTTTATTTTCCCATTCCTTAGCCTCAGCTTCAATTTTCCGTGCCGCTCTAATCGCCTCGCGACTTTCGTCAATCCATTCTCTCAGTTGAGACCAATGCCGAATTAAGGCTTCATGGACAACTTCCACCGTTTCTTGGTCGTTTGTATTTTGACTCGTCACGACTAAGTGGTCATCGGCTAATTTCTTGACAAAATTCCAATTGGATACCCCAATTTCCGCTTGCGTGACCTGCCTGCGGGTGTCTCCCATTCCCTCTCCCGGATTGACTAACTTCAGAAAAATCCGTTGAGCAGCTTTGGTTTCTTCCGGACTCAGCTTGCTCAAAATGCGATCCGCGTGACGAGTTAAAGCGCCCTGAACTTTGCCAATTTCTTGATAAGCTTGATGGGTGATTTTCTGTCCTTTACGTCGCTTCCATAGTTCGGTGAGGGCAAACTCTAGTAACGGTAAATTTCCCGGTTCATCTTCCACATCATCCAGAATCGTTTCCACTAAACCCAGTTCAAAGGTTACTCCTAGTTTTTGCGCCGGTTTCTCAATGATATCCCGCAGTTGGGTATGATTCATGGCTCCCAATTTCATGTCATCCTTCAGCACTTGGGCAAAGGAGGCATAGGACAAGGCATTACCCAAGAAATCAGCCCGCATGGTGAGTACCAACACCAAGGGAGAATCGGAACTGGGAGTATAGATATTGTCAATTAAAATATCCAGAAATCGATGGCGAACTTTTGCGTCGGTACAGACGGTATACAGTTCTTCAAATTGGTCGGCAATTAAGAGGAGGCGATCGCCAGGATAATGGCGTTGAATTCTAGTAATCACATCCGAGAGCAAAATCTCCCCACTGCGGAGGGACTCAGCCAATTGTCTTCCCTGCTTCAGTTGTTCTGTTTCATCCGCATCAGGCACATACAGAGGAACCAAGGCCGTAGCCAGAGCATAAAATGGATCGGGAATATCCTGTTTATTGTCTTTGCGAATCACACCAGGGCGAAAATAAGTAAACTTCCAAGAGCCTTTCGCTTCAAGTTTCGGCACTAAACCCGCAAACACTACAGAAGATTTACCACTCCCCGACGCACCCAACAGGGGAATAAAATTGCGCGTTTGCGTGGCTTGATAAAGTGTTTCAATCGAATCATCCCGACCAAAAAAGTCTTCTGCATTGTCAGGAAGAAAATGCAATAACCCGCGATAGGGACAACGCAGGTTATCGGTTTCGGTTGCAGTAACTTCCTCGTTTGCGATCGCTGGGGGATGGCTGTAGAAATAATTGTAGATAATGTTGTGTTCGCCAATAGCCAACCCCTTGGCCTCGCCGACCTGGGAATTGTATCGCTCCCTTTCATCAGCCATCTTCTACAGTACCTCCAATCCACGTGCATAACTGCTGCCCCTGTGACGTTAATTATAGTGGGCGATCTCGGCGATCGCGCTATGATTACAAATTATCATAGGGTGGGCAAGAGAAGGCAGCAAAATGATTCAAATCCTACAAGCATACCCTGCCCACCTTTTCGTAGAATTGAAATGGATAGACTAGAGCAATACCGAGAAACCGTGAAAAAAATACTCGATGATTATGCTGCTATTCCCCATCCCTATGGAAAAATCAATAATCTTGTGATTGTCAGTGGCGATCGCAATCACTTTCTCCTGGTGAATGAAGGTTGGAAAGGCAAGAAACATATTCATCACCTCAGTACAGGACAAAAAACTTGAAAAGGATGCAAGGAGAGGGTTTGATGGAAGTTACCACAACAGCAATCAGACCCTCATGCAATACAGTAACGCGATTCGAGAGCAATTACGACCCCATCTCGGTTGGCATGGAGCCAGACTCTCTTTCATCGCCTTGTTCATTATCGCTCTGTTCCGAGCCAAAACCGTGAACTTAGCTGAACTGGCTACGGTCTGGGGCGGAAGAACAGCAGAAGCGTCGAACTATAAACGAATGCAGCGATTTTTCCGCTCCTTTGAAATCGAGATGGATAAGTTCGCACTCATGGTGATGAGCATGGCTCAAATCCCCCAACCCTGGGTGTTGAGCATTGACCGGACCAACTGGTCATTCGGCCAGACCCACTTCAATATCCTGATGCTCTCTGTGGTGCATGAGGGCATCGGCTATCCCTTGATGTGGACTATGCTCAAGAAAAAGAAAGGCAACAGTAATAGTGAAGAGCGTATGGACTTGTTGGAGCGCTTTTTGTTGCCCTCTTTCCTCAGGTAAAGATTGCCTACCTCACTGGTGACCGCGAGTTTGTGGGTAAGCCTTGGCTCTCGTTCCTGATGCTCTCAGAGCCAATTCCTTTCCGTCTGCGTATTCGCCAAACGGACAAGATTAGTCGAGGCAGGGGTCAACCGGCCATTGCTGGTGCTCATCTGTTTCGGTCTCTGGCTATTGGCTCCGAGCGGGTTCTGCGCGGACGACGCTCGGTTTGGGGTCGTGCTGTTTATGTCATTGGCCTGCGCCTTGACCCCAAACACAAGAAACACCAAAGCGATGATGATTTTCTCATTGTCATCACTGACCATGACCCCCACACAGCTTTGGCTGACTATGGTCGTCGCTGGGGAATTGAAACCCTCTTTACGGCACTCAAGACCCGAGGATTTTGCTTGGAATCGACTCATTTTACTGATCGCGAGCGTCTCTCTAAGCTTCTGGCTCTTTTAGCTCTAGCCTTCGTCTGGGCCATGAAGGCTGGAATCTGGCGACATGGTCAAAAGCCGATTCGTATCATTGAGGCTCATGGTCGCCGTGCCCGTAGTTTGTTTCGCTATGGTTTTGACCTCCTACGCCGCTTTTTCATTGACCCACTCTCTTTTTCTGGCTCTCTCTTTCAACCCATACAACTTTTGTCCTGTACTTAGATTCATCACTGTCTGGTTCATGCGGAAATTAAGCAGGGTAAAGTTTGGATACACTACGACGGCATAGAAGACAGCGTTACTGAGGAACTTGTGGCTGCAGGTATTCTCAAAACTGAGATTGTGTTAGCCTTTCACCCTCCTTATATTCGGGAGAAAACCGGTTATGCGCTTGCCTAAACCTCGAACTAGGGAACCTGCGGCTAGAAGATCGATCGAGTTTTGATTCAGTTCTTCTGAGTCAACAAAACTGGGTTTGTTGACTAATCCTTGGATTTCCCGTGGCCGCCGAAGCGGATGCCGATGAAGACATCGTAAAGGAAACTCCAGAAACTCTGTTTTTCTAGAAGTCCAAGGGTTTGGGTGCAGCCTTTGCGGTCTAATAGAGGTTTCATCACCTGATAGGTTTTTTCGTAGTAGTACCAGGGAATGGAGGGCCAAAGATGATGAACGAGATGATAGTTTTGACCGAAAATTAACAGATTCAGGATGGGACTCGGATAAACTCTGGCGTTTTTCCAACGAGCAGTTTCATGGAAGGGACGATGGGGAAGATAGTCGAAGAATAAGCCTAGGGCTAAACCAACAATACCACTGGGAACAAACCAAAAGTTGAGGATATAGTTCAGGAAACCCCAATGATAGGCGGCGGCAACGATCGCGACCATAAATAAGCGGCTGAGAAACCATTCGAGCAGCTCATTGTTTTTCCAGAGTTTGCGCTGGAAAAAGTAGACTTCATGGTAGAAAAAGCGGGCGTTAATCAGCCAGAGGGGGCCTCCCGTGGAGACAAAATGATCCGGATCGTTTTCGGGGTCGTTGACATTGATGTGATGCTCAATATGGACGCGGGTAAAGACTGGAAAGGCAAAGCCAAGCATGAGGGCGCTACCATGGCCCAGAATAGCGTTCAGGATGCGATCGCGGTGTGCAGCCTTATGGGAGGCATCATGAATAATAGTACCGGCTAAATGCAGCGCCAAGATACTCTCGATAAATGAGAGCCAATGGGGTAAACCTGCCCACCAATATCCCCACACTGACAGCCCAATTAGGATCAGAGCTGCCAAGAACATGATCACATTGAGATTGAAAAAACTCTCAGGTGGATGAAGCAACTCTTTGGGAACGGTCAGGGGTCTCTGTGCCTCCGACACCATCATGCGATTCGGTACTCCTTCGTTTCACTGGTACAAATAAGCCTTTGGGTAGTATAGAGGATGAGGGGGAAATAATAAAGTTTTGTAACATCAACTCATTTAATGAAACTGGGCAGGTATACCTCGATCGCCTTTATCTTAAGAACAGAGCATCAAAATGGATCTATGCTGATGAGCTTCTGGTTGTTCCTATTGCCGAGTGTATTCCTGACTTGGGGAAGTAGCGATCGCCTCTGGCAAGCCTATGCCCTCCGTCCCACTGAGATTTCTATCCTCGAGACTCAAGAATCGGAGCGTTCTGGATGGTTAGTCAAGCAAGGCGGGTTTTCCCAACCCGGTTTAACCCGCTTTACTCCCGCTAATTTTGGCTCTCAACGACTCAATGAGCATTTGGGTTGGTATTTGTATCAAGTCGCCTTATATGGGCCGCCTGATATTCTGATTGTGGGCAGTTCTCGCGCCCTGCAAGGGGTCGATCCGTTAGCCTTGCGCAAAGCCATAGGAGAGGGACAGCAAGGAGAGTTAAGCATTTATAATTTCGGCATTAATGGTGCAACGGTCCAAGTAGTGGATTTGTTAATTCGGGAAATTCTCACCTCCGATCAACTTCCCCGTCTCATTCTCTGGGCAGATGGAGTCCGAGCATTTAATAGCGGTCGTTCAGACCGTACCTATCAATCAATTATTGAATCTGAAGGGTATAAACTGCTCTTAGAAGGAGTACGCCCTAGTGTTCCCTTGCTTTTGCCAGATGCCGAGCAGTGTTATGACGTTCCGATACCCTTTGCCAGTTCAGAGCCATCGGTCTCATTAATTTCTAGTGTTCTCAGTTCTCCTTGTCTATTGCCCCCGGTTTCCGATCGCCATCAAGCTTCGATCTGGGAAAAAGCATTAGCCACCATTCAAGCAAACCGCACGTTGAGTGATTTAACGCCTTTGGGGTTTTTACCAGTTGACCAAGTCTTTAATCCCCAAACCTACTATACCCAGTATCCTCGCATTGCCGGACAGTTTGACGGGGACTATAGTGGATTCTACCTTCAGGGAGAACAGGCGATCTCCCTCGAGCAACTGCTCGCCTATACCCAAAGACGGCAGATTCCGTTAGTATTTGTCAATCTTCCTCTAACTGCGGACTATCTCGATCCAGTACGTTTGGCTTATGAACAAAAGTTTCATCAGGAACTCAATGGGTGGGTCAATCATCAAGGCTTAATGGCGGTCAATCTGGTTAGCCCAGAATTAGAGAAGCTCAAGAATCCCAAGTATTTTGCCGATCCGAGCCATATTAATCAATGGGGGGCGATCGCCGTTGCCCGTGAATTAGCCAAACGTGCTAACATTCCTTGGCCAAAACCTCAATCTAGGATGGAGACTGCCAGGTAACTATGAATATGAAATCGAGTAGTCCAGTCTACTGGTTATTTATATTTAGCCTCCTAGGGGCTGTTATCCTCTGGATACTCAGAGGAATTGGTCTATTGACGTTTATTCCTGGAGGAATTATAATCCTGCTGATCTGGACAGCGATCGCTGCCGGGATTCTCCAATTAAGCATTACCCGTTTCTAGAATCTTGTTACAAAACTTGATAATTTGAGGTCATTTACGCTATAATTTCCCCTCAGCATAAATAAGCATATATTCCTAAAAAAGATGAACACCTCTTCTACTATTGCCTTAGCTACCCAAAAAAAATCTGCATCCACCTCCGTTCAAGCGAAAGAATCCTGGAAAAAGATGCAAAATTTGTATCAGGCGGATCAACAAGTTAAGTATCTACATCTAGAAGCTGAGGTGGAATGCTTATTGCAGAAAATCCAACTAATGGCTCAGAAATAAACCCTCCCCCTAAATCACCACAGATTCTGTCTACAGAACTTAAGCAATATAAGCTTTTGCCTATTGCTTAGAGCCTAAAGCGTTATACTTTCTCAGGTAGCCCAAACCGCTGTAACTCCAACTGCTACCTGAGAAAAACAATGAGTTTATCATTACCCCATCTGATCCTAATAACGTGGAATTCCCTATGGCGTAATCCCTTGCGATCGGGCTTAACCTTGGTGGGAGTATTCATGGGTGTCTTTGCCGTTGATGCCACGTTGAAAGTCGGTACAATCTCTAGAGCCATCATGGAACAGGAGTTAGCCCAGCGAGAACCTCCACGGGTGGAGATCTGGAAAGGGGGAATGACACCAGAGGATGTAGCATTTATCGAGCAACGATTGAAAGGAGTAGA
The DNA here is from genome assembly GCF_982964205.1 of Roseofilum sp. Taxonomy (NCBI): domain Bacteria; kingdom Bacillati; phylum Cyanobacteriota; class Cyanophyceae; order Desertifilales; family Desertifilaceae; genus Roseofilum; species Roseofilum sp. The sequence goes on from NZ_CEZBFX010000097.1 coordinate 13,645, forward strand.
GGCGATCGGTACTAGACAGTTTATAGGGGGTGAAGTTTTCTTTGAAGACAAACAAGCTAATGCTCAACTGGCTGCTGTATCAGAGGATTTACTTTCCACCACAGGGCGACGGATCGTTCAAGGGCGAGCATTTACGACTAATGATTTTACTGAGTTTCGTTCTGTTGCCATTATCGATGAGTTTATGGCCGAGCAACTCTTTAAAGATCGAGATCCCATTAATCAACGTCTATATATCAATGGTAGACCTTATATCATTATCGGTATGCTTGCCAATCTGCCAGACAGTGGAGAGCGAGAAGGACTGGTGTTGATTCCTTCAATGCTCTATTTTGCTCTGACTGGTTCTCGAAGATTCCATAATTTGTTGATTCGTCCCCAAAACATAGAAGAGCTTGAGAAGTTAGAAAAGCAGATTAACGCTTTAGTCGAGCAACGATTTCCCCAACAATGGTTTTGGGTGGGGACGAATATCGATGAAATATTGGAACAACAAGCCACCTTAAAATTAGCATCCCAAGGATTAGCATTAGTGGGATTAATTGCTCTATTTGTAGGGGGGGTAGGGATTGCCAATATTAGCATTGCCTCGGTGATGGAAAGAACCGCCGAGATTGGGCTGCGTTTAGCGATCGGTGCAACGGAGCGGGATATTTTATGTCAATTTATTCTAGAAGCGACACTATTGAGTTTAGTGGGTGGGGTAATGGCGATCATAACCGTTCACGGTTTAACCCTGATTGTTGCCGATCAATTTAACTTACCCTACCGCTTCGATCCCCAAGTCGCTGGATTTTCCCTCACTGCAGCCCTAGTCGTGGGTATGAGTGCCGGTTTTTTCCCGGCTTGGCAAGCCAGTCAACTCGATCCTGTCAAAGCTCTACGAGCTTAATTGAGCTTTGACTTGACTTTAAACTAAAAATCGATAATAATAGAAGATCGGAGTGCTTAATCAGGTTACTGAAAAGCTCCCAAAAGCGGAACTGGCGGAATTGGTAGACGCGCTAGATTCAGGTTCTAGTGTCCGCAAGGACTTCGGGGTTCAAGTCCCCGGTTCCGCATCACATTATAACCTAGCTACACCAGGCAATTGAATCCCAAAGTTCTTGCGGACACTAGAGGGCTACACCTGATTTGCACCTAAACTCACCATAGCATTCCCAAAGTGAATGGGTGAAAGATAGGTCAAGCGAAATAGAAAGAGTTATGGATGAAAGCATTGCTATAGAATTTCATCAATATATCAGTCACATGACCATCACATAAGCATAATTTACAGAAACTATAAGACAGCCTTATGCAATTGACTTTGCTATGATACGTCACTTGAATCCTTAATCAACTAACTCACTCATCCAATACGAACATGAGCCTACTTGCTATTAAATTAAATAGGCGGCGCTTACGAAAGAATCAGCATTAGAGGGTGACCGAGATAATCAAGTTTTATCGTTAAAACCCCCTTCTGGTAATACTTTTAGGGTGACCGAAATCTTAGCGGCCCCCTTTCCTATAGCGCTGCTATCGAAAATTTAATCAACCCCCTCATACCGTCAACCCTTCCCTACGGCTCTCTTTGTTCGGGGTTGACGGTATTCGTTGAAGTTGATTCTGATTTTCCTGCAAGCGCTATAGGAGTGCAATCGTATGTGGGAGATACAACTATATCTATCCCTTTATGGGGGTATTGTGACCAGTTTTACCCTAAATATTTAGGGTAAAATTTTAGGGTAAATATTGACAACATACCTCTATACTAAACAGTAGGCACAAGATTTACACCGAGTAATAGCGGTATACGTTAGTCGCCTACTATCAGCATCATCCAAGTACCTTGCCTGTAACTCATCCCAAAGAATCAACACAGAATCAAAGGTACTGCCCTGGGCTTTATGGGTAGTCAATGCGTAGGCGTAGCCAATATCGTCAAATAATTGTGATTTCATCTTCCAGAAAGTTAGCTTACCGTCTCTGGAATCTGCCAATCTCTTCAAGAGCTTCTTGTACTCACCTGCCATTTCTTCATCTAGTACCCTAAGATTGTAGAAGCCGTATGGCAGTACCCAATATCTCCATTTATACTTATCCAATGGAGCGAGAAGTTCTTGATACTCAGGTAGAATTTCAGACGCAGTTGCCTCCTTGAGAGTCGCTGACTCTGTTAACGTAAATTCATCAGAGTTATTAAGAATTCTAACTGTAGCTCCACTACCGTCTAACGAACCCCTAGAAACGGGAGATTTAGCTATCAACCTTTCACCAACGTGATAGGGGGAATCATCGGCGTGAAGACCCCATAGATGTAGCCGAAACTGTTCGTTATATCGAACGCAAGACTTATTCGTATAAGTAAGAATCCGGAAATTATTAGGGTCTTCTGAGAAACGATTAGAAGCCTCCTTCAAAAGCTTTTTGACTTCATCCCTACCCTGTAGCCAAACGAGGGTCTCATCGCCAGAAAAGTTAGTCCTATTAATCTTTCTAGGGGATGTATTCCGTAGTTCGTAGGCTAGTAGTCCAACCTGCCCAGAGTAGCGCATAACCTCCGTTAACCTCCACGTATTGTCATCATCAATAAACTCCTCCAAGTCATCTACCGGTGGCGATTTCTGATTGATTGGTGACAACTGCGCGTTGTCCCCTACAAAGAGGATTTTACCGGAGTATTTAATAAGCAAGTCCTCTAAATCTTCTTGTCCAATCATCGAATATTCATCGACGATAATTACTTGGTATTGGTCTAACTCCTTTGGACTGACGATTAAAAACTCCTCCTCCATCTTCTGGTTATTTTCTACAGGCTGCTTGCCTAATGTTTGGGCAATCGTTAGAAACTGATATTCAATTAAAGGGTTATTGTCTGCTGACCCTTCAAAGTTACTCTTAAGTACCTTTAACGCTTTATTTGTTGGCGAACAGAGGAGAATTCTTAAGGGAGTTGTTAACGGTAGCGCCTGGATACAACGAGATATCGTATAGGTTTTTCCCGTACCAGCGTAGCCGACCAGCCGTTTTAGTATACAGTCTGGTGTAGATGATAGAATCCAGTTCTGAATTTCCGTATAGGCGATAGACTGTTCGTAGGTAAAATTCGACAGCTCTGATTGATTTTGATATGCTGCCTTCCTAGTCCTTAGTTCGTTAATCTCTTTTACGCAACGAAATATAATTCTTTCAATTAACTCCGTTAATTCCATTGTAAATTCATCGCCGACGTTATAAGCAATCTTCATTTGAGCTACTCCTGTTCTATATTGTGTAATAGTTTCTTCTGTGTCGTATTCCTTAGTAATAAAGGGAACCCATGATTCAAGAATGGAACACTGTCCAGAATCTCTGACTAGAACTCTACCGTCTAATGTTAAGCTGATAATTTCTCCACTACCTAAATAACAATCGTTAGCATCAAAAACACTAACTTTATTGTCGACACTAAAGACTTCCATCTCTCTTCTTCCAGATGATATTGTTGTTTGCCATCCCCTGGATATACCCCTCGTTGAACATGATATTTTTGATGTCAGAGGCTTTAGGTCTCTCTAATAATTCGTCTTGTTTAGATAGTAGGAGTTGGTTGAACTGCTTAATTTTGATGTAGGGTAAATCGTCAAGGTCTTTTAAGATATTTTTAATGACCCCTACCAAGGGATTGAATACTTCTATTGAGTCGTCTCTTTCATTCTCAAAAGCCTCTATTATTTTCTTTGGATTGTCGTAACCTAATATATTCAGTGCAGCGTAAATCCCCCTAAATTGTTGCACTCTAGCCTTTTCTATTTTGGGTCTAGTTCGAGCGAAATTTTTCCTGTGGTCAAGGAATTCTAAACATAGCTGTCTGTCTTCCCAGAATTTATTAAATTGATACTCCCAAGACTCTTCAGACCCTTCTAGGGATAATGGGTAAAAGTCATCGTCATTACACTTTTGGCAGTAGATAGTCAGCAACCTTCTTTCCACTTCCGAATCATCATTTATCCAGATAGAAGAATAACTTTTTAACCCAAAACAAGGATAACTAATATTCCCTCCCTCCGGACTGGCAACAGTGATAATATCGGTCGTTCTCGTATTTCCACCTAACCACACACTACGGTTGTAATCATCTCTGAAGAAGCCAGGGTCAAGGTTGTCAACTAATAACACAAAGTTCGTCTTCTCGTCCCAATCTTTAGGATTGGTTCCTTTATCAACCTCGTAAAATCGATTGCTTACTATTTCATTCCTCAATGATTTTGGACTTGATTTTTGATTCGTCATCTGCTTTATTCCTCTAATTATTTTCTGCGCCCTAATACTATCTGTTTTTCCCGTACCAGGTAACCCGTTAAAACATATAATTGGTGCTACCTTGATAAGTGGATGAGGAAGGATTGAGTAAGCGGTTACGATGGGTTTCACAATGTCGTCGTCAGCATATCGGGTTATCTTTTCCCACAGGGATTTAACGTTACCCAAGAAGTTTAATTCATCGTTCCAAACTTTATCGTCTGGGTTCTCGTCGTCAAATGCTTCAACTAATAGCTTATAATCCATTTTTAGTCACCTCTAGAAACAAAAATATCAACCGGAAGTTTCATCTCTTCCGGTTGATATTTAACGAGTAATTAAGGAGGAAATAATTAAGAGAGCAGGGTCTTAATTATTTCCCAAGGTTCTACATTTAATAACTTAGCTTTTTCTTCGATACCTGATTTCATCTCATCGTTAAAGCATTCATTAAAGCATTTCACTCTATCTTGAAAGACCTCGTAAAAGGTTTGTTGCCGAGAATAACCGCCGCCAGTTTTTTTCACTTCTTGGATGATAGAGGGGTCAATCAATTGGTCGGGAGCTTCACTTTCATCCCACTTAATAACGTGGTAGTCGCTGTGAACAAATCGCGCGCTTTCGATAATCTCATCGAGATAAAAATTACCGTCATCAACTTGAGTGATTTTAGCCTTATCGTAAAGACTAACGGTAGAGAGCAACTCAATCCAATCAAGGGAATTCAGGTAAATATTGAAGACCTCTTCTTTGCTGTACTCCTTACAGAAACCCTGCAAGAAGAATCTGCCTCCTTCAGATTGCAGTAATCCCACAACTTCAGCGATATATCGCCTTTTAAGTGCCATAAATAATCTTCCTCTTGAGAGTCTTCAGTAGCAAGGCTTTTAGTGACTTCATGCTGCTTTGGTCAGCCACCTGTTACAAGAACAAGTCAAGAAAGGAGCGAATAGCGTCCGCTCCTAGTTGCCTGTGTTCCGGAGTTCGATACCCCAATATGGCTACTTTCTTTGATTTGTAAACAACTGTGACGGTAGGGAGGAGAATGCTACACTCTACATCCTCATTCTCAATAATCTCTACCTTTTTTGGGTTAATTTTCATCTTTTTTTCCATTACTACAGGGTATTTGTTTGCCCTCAGTCCTCCCAAATCATTCGTGTTTGAACGTCAAGAATGATAATCTCTTCTCGCCTCCTGACTCTCATTGTTCGCGCTACTTTCTCTTTGGCTCCCTGGGAGGAATCAGCTTTTATCCAGAATCGATTCCCTTGGCAGTGAATAAGGTAGCG